>SHYW01000041.1 GCA_009692615.1 Deltaproteobacteria bacterium
GCGGCCTCAACCACGGTGATCTCGCTGCGATATACTCGTTGAATTACGTCTAGTCGTTTCTCGTCTTTCATTGTCAGGGTTGTCATCCTTCCACCCTGACATAATTACGTTGCCGTTAACCCCTGACATAATCACTTTGCTACAACAGACCACTTCTTCCATGTTGACCAAGCCGTCGAGTAGTGAAAGTAACTGCGTGCCCATGCGCACGTCGGCTTGCAGACCGCTCTCGCCGCGCACCGGCGCGATGGCGTCGATCTCGTCGATCAAGACGATCGCCGGACGATGCTCCATGGCGTCGTTGAAAATCTGCCTGAGATTGGCTTCCGTGCCGCCATGCAGCGAACTCACCACCTCGGGACCGTTGATGTAAAAAAAGCGCGCGCCGATCTCATTGGCCAACGCCTTGGCGAGATAAGTTTTTCCCGAGCCCGGCGGGCCGCAGAGCAAAACCCCGCGCGGCACTTCGATGCCCAAGTTTTCGAAGACTTCGGGGAAGCGCAAAGGCATCTCGACCAGTTCGCGAATCTGCTCGATCTGCGGCGCCAGGCCGCCGATGTCGGCGAAGGTCACCAGATTCGCCGCGGCGCCGGGCATCAGCCGGCCGCTGCGCAAAACCACTCGCGTACCGTCAGTGACGCGGCCGCTCTCCGGCTCCACCGCAATAACGCGAAACATTATCGGGCGCGGCAAGAGCTTCAACTCCATCGCCAACAGCATGCCGCTGCAAAGCAATTGCGCCCTAGCAGTCAGTTGCCCGGCGATTTCCTGTTCGATACTGGCGAGATTTTCGTCCAGCGCCGAGAGCGGTTCGAGCATCACCCGCTTGGCATCGGCGATGTCAATGACGCGCACCGTCACCAGCTCGTCGAGGCTAGGTTTGAGCGCGGACAACTGATGACGATCGAGATAAACGACGCCGTTGGCATTGGAATTCCCCGCCGGCACGACCCACGCCACCAAGCGCCGGCCCCGTTCAGTACGCAATTCCACGGCGCTACGTTCAGCGATCTGCGCGATTGACAGATCGCTTGCGGCGATGGCGACGAAATTATCGCGCGCCGCATCGCCATTCCCACGCACCGCTTTGAGTTGCAGTGAGACCCTCGCAGTCAACCGTTACCCCTGCTCGTTTCGTTTGAAGCAACATTGACCGCGTCCGAAACTACGACTCCCTCGATGGGGATAAGATTTCGGATCGACTCAAACAAACCTATCATCATGCGGCTCCTATTTTTTCTACTACGCGATCGCAAGTCGAACTATTTTTGCCAATCCGAGGCATCGCTCAACTGTTCGATGCCGCCGAGAAACTCATGCCCCGGCTGGCGCGCCCAAACTGAAACCAGCCGCGCCATCTCATCTCCGTCGTTGACATGCTGATGGGCGATCATCGGCGGGATGCAGATCAAATCGCCGGCTTGCCAAGAGTGGCGCGTGCCTTCATGCAGATCGTGACCGCGCCCGCGCAGCACCAACAACAGCTCCTCAAAGATATGGCGGTGCTCGCCGCTCCGTTCGCCCGGCGCAATCTCCTGCTCCATCAAGTCCAGCGAGTGATTCGCCACCTCGGTCCAGCGGCTGATGAGAAATTTCAACCGCCCCTGCCGCGTCAGCTCCCACTTGCCATCCCGCCCTGACAAGACACGCGGACCGTTTTGTTCGAGCTGATTTTCTTCCGCGAGCCGGTTCAAAAACCAATCGTAGCGGCTTTTCTCTGGGCGAATCGTTTGTACTTGGCGCCGCGCTTGGAAAATTTCCTCGAGCTTGCGGTCTTTCTGCGCTTGCAGCGGAATCTTCTCCTCGCTCTGTTGCTCGCGCCAGAGCAGTCCTTGATTGTGCCACAACCGCACTTGCGGTAGCCATGCGCGAAAGCCGTCGACCGCGATGGTCATAAAGTGATGCATCGTATAGGCCGGCACGATCACTGCGTCGCCGGCATGGAATGGAATCACTTTGCCATCCTGTATCGACTCGCCGCTGCCGTCGATGATGTATACCAACTCAGAATGAATCGCCCGCTTGGGCGGATTTTTCTCGAGGGCGCAAAGCTCGACGAAACCGCAAGTGAGCGAACTCAGCGGCGCCACGGTGTAACGCGCGTTGATGTGAATATCGCCGAGAGCGAACTCCCCCGGCGCGAACATCGCAGGCTTGATCACCCGCGGCAGAAAATTGATCCGTTCCTTCTCACGTTTCTGCTTAACGAAGCGCGCCTCGTAATCGTAGTAATGCTCCGCGGCAGTTTCCTGCTCACGCAACGCTTCCCGTTCTCGTTCAATTTCAGCCATAAATTTTATCTATCGTCGCGATTGCATCCCAATACGATTGACCACGAAGCCGCAACCAACCGGCGCGATAAATCGCGCCCCTGCGTACGAAGTTTCTTTGCCCTACAATAGCTCAAAGGTTGCATGGCTTGCGCAAATTTTCCGCACCGGTACTCCTAAGTTGCCGTACTCAACAAGGAAATCCAATCTCACCACGAAGGACACAAAGAGCACGAAGTTCGCAGTATTAATTTTTCGAACCCTTCGTGGGCTTCGTGGTGAAAACTCTTTCTCATTTGGTTGCGGCTCTGCTGCGCTAAGCTCTTTGCGGTTAAATCATCCGAGTTTTTTGATCGCCCGCAGCACTTTCTCCGACGTAATAGGCAGATCGTAAATCCGCACACCCACCGCGTCGTGCACCGCATTGGCGATTGCCGCGGCGGCGACCAACACCGGCGGCTCGCCGATGCTCATGCCGCCATAGGGACCGTTGCCGACGGGAAATTCTTGGATCACGGTCTTGAGCGGCGGAATGTCGCGTATCGTCGGAATCTTGCTCTCGCCGAAGTTGGTCGTCGTCACCTGACCGTGATCGATGATCAACTGTTCCATTAACGAATAGCCAATCGCGCTCACCACGCCACCGTCAATCTGCCCTTGATGCATCAAGGGATTGATCACCGTACCCGTGCTATGGGCTGTGGTGAAATGGCGCAACTTCACTTCGCCGGTTTCGACGTCGACTTCCACTTCCGCGACTTGCACAACCATCGCCGCCTGTGGCCCGTTGTCGAAATTTTTGTACGAGCCTTCAAAACGAATCGGCGCGCCGAGTTTTTTTACTATCTCACGATAAGTTACTTCCCTGCCGTTGGGAGCGCGAATCGCGCCGGCGCCGCTGAACGTCAATTGCTCTGTCGACACGCCGAACATTTCACTGGCGCGGTGCAGCAATCTATCTTTCACTTGCAAGGCAGCGGCATAAACCGAATTGCCGAAGATGCGTGTCGCCCGGCTGGCGCCGACGCCGGTGTCCGCGGCTGCGTGGTTGGTGTCGAGAATTTCGAAGCCAACTTCGGTCACCGGGACATGCAGTTCCTGAGCGGCGATCTGGCGCATCGCCGTATAAGTTCCCGCGCCCTGATCGACCATTGCCGTGGAAACTGTGATCTCGCCGTGCACGCCGATGGCGACGAAGGCATGCCCTTCGCCGCCCAGCGGCAGCCACTGCGCCAGCGCCAGGCCGCGACCGAGATGTTTGCGCTTCGATTTGTTGTAGCCGGAAATTTGTAATGCTTCAGACAAAATCTCGTCGCTCTTGATATGCGGTATAACGTGGCCCACCGGCGAGACATCGCCGTCATGCATCAAATTCTTCTTGCGAAACGCGATCGCGTCCATGCCCAGCCGGTGCGCGACTAAATCCATCTGCGATTCGTTGGCGAAAAAGCCTTGCGGCTCGCCGGGCGCGCGCATGTGGCCGCAGGGGATTTTGTTGGTGTAAACGATTTTCTCGTTGATCGACACGTGGGGAATTTTATACGGCCCCGCCGCTTCCTTCGGCCCGACCAAATAGCCTTGCGGTTTGAACGCGCCGTAGGCGCCGCTGTCGTAGAGATAATCCATCCGATGCGCCACCAGCGTGCCGTCTTTTTTCACGCCGGTCTTCACTTTGACGATGGCCGCGTGGCGCGGATTGCCGGCGATAAACTCTTCCGCGTAATCCATCACCATTTTCACCGGCCAGCCGCTCTTGAGCGACAACATGTAGCAAACCGGCACGTCCATAGAGTCGCCTTTGCCGCCGAAACAGCCGCCGATGTAGCAAGGATGCATCGTGAAGTCGGGCAAACTTTTGTGAAACGCAGTAGCGACCTGCTCGCGCAACGCGAAGGGAACTTTCGAACAATGCCAAACATCGGCGCCGCCTGAGGCGTTCGCCTGCACGACGCAGGAATGGGGCTCGATGTAAGCCTGATGCATCGGCTGCGTGGTGAAAGTATTCTCGACGACGATATCGCTTTCGCGAAACCCCGCGTCGATATCGCCCTTGGTCCAGGTCAAATCGACAAAGACATTGCTCGGCGTTTTGATCTCATGTAGCAAACCACGGTAGCCCTGCACGTCGGGATGCAGCAAAGCCGCCTCCGGCTTTACGGCTGCGATGGGATCGAGCAGCGGCGCGAATTCTTCGTATTCAACCTCGATCGATTCCAGCGCCGCTTCGGCGATCTCTTCGCTCTCCGCAGCCACGACGGCAACTTTCTCGCCGATAAAACGCACGACACCATCGGAGAGCACCGGCATGTCGTAAATCTTCCGGCCGATGAGCAAACCTTTGGCATCGGCGCCGGTCACAACGGCGCGCACACCCGCAAGCGCCTGAGCTTTGCTGACATCGATTCTTTTTATCCGGCCGTAAGCAATCGGACTGCGCAGCGCCTTGGCCCAAAGCATGTTGGGCAGGACAACGTCCGTCGCGTAGAGCGCCGCGCCGGAAACTTTTTCCCGGCCTTCGGAACGGGTGGTGGAAACGCCGATGACGCGCTCGCTATTTTTTTTCCGCATGATCAATGAGAACTTAAAAAGATTGTGTTACCTTCAATAATTCAATCGACGCAATCTTACCTCCTCTCCCTCGACGGGAGAGGATAGAGGTGAGGGTGTTGTCTCATCACCTCTCAGCACTTACCCCTCATCCTAACCTTCTCCCGCAAGGGGAGAAGGAACGAACTCAGAAACCTCTAACCCCGCCCGCGGAAAATCGCCTTGCCTTCCGTGCGCTCCACATAGCGGACGAAGGCATATTTGTTCTCGAGCAGATCGACATTCGTCCGTTCGATGCGCCGGTGGCCGCGGCTCTCTTCGACTTTAGCCACGACGAAGCGCAGTCCCGACTCGTTGATCGCACCGACAGCTTCGCGTTTGAACGAATCGACATCGCGGACGGTCAACGCGTGGTCGATGCCGGCGCTCTTCGCCATGCCGGCGAGATCGGTCTTGCCCGCCGTCGCCGTGGGCTCGCTGATCTTGGTGCCGCTATAAGCTTGATTGTCGAAGACGAAAACCGCGAGATTGGCCGGGTTCATGTTCGCCACCGTCGGTAAATTGAACAGCGACAACAGCAAGCTACCGTCGGATTCGAGGACGATGACTTTGCGCTTCGGCAATGCCAGCGCCAAACCCAAACCCACCGACAACGCGTTGCCCATGGAGCCGAGCAGCAAACTGCCTTCGTGACGCGACAAATGCCCCCACTCGACGCGCTGTCCGCTGAGCGAAGTGACGACCAGCTGATTGGTAACTAGAGGAGCGAGCTGCTCCAAACATTCAAAGCGCTGCATACATCACAATCCGTTATTTCCCCCACGCTCACGACGCCTCGCCAAGTTCCTTGAGAATCTCGCGCACCAAACTGAAATCGAACACGTCGCCCAGCGCCACGTCGCGCTTGAGATCGATATTGAGCTTGGTGCTCTCGATGACTTTTTCCAGCGCGTCGCGCGGCGCCAACAAGTTGCGGCTGAAATTGCTCACCGTCGAAGCGTAAGCTTGTTCGGCAACCGTCAGCGGCGTCCGGCTCCATTTTTGTAATATCTCGACGGCGCCTTTTTTGTCGTCGAGGATAAAACGATTCGCTTTAAGCAGCGCGCGCAGCACACGCTTGACTTCGCCGCGCTGATTTTTCAGCTTTTGTTCGTGCACGCCCAAGCCGTTGACCGGGAAAAGCAAAATGTCGCGGGTGCGCACCAAACTCTTGAAACCGCGTGCTTCGGCTACTTGATCCGATGGCGGCGAAACCAGCGCACCATCGACCAGGCCCGATTCCAACTGACTCAGCCGGGCCGAGCCGCTTCCCGCCGCGATGAACTGCACATCTTTTTGCGGCACCAACTTGAAATGCTCGACGGTCAAGCGCGCCAAGATGTCCGTCGCCGAGCCAAACGAACTGATGGCGATCTTTTTGCCCTTGAGGTCGGCGACGCGAGCAATCTTCGGATTCACCATCAAGACGTGATTGGGCCGTTCGATGAGAATGCCGGCGACTTTGATCGGCAAGCCGCGTAAACTCCCGGTGACCACCGACTGCAAAATCAAATTGTAATCGACGTTGCCGCTGGCCAGCGCCGCGATCGAAACATTGGCGGTGATCTGCACCAACTCGGCGTCCAGTCCCTCTTCTTTGAAGAAGCCCTTATACTTCGCCACTCCGCCGCTGAGAAACGACATATCCGGATTGGAAACCGCAACGGTAATTTTCTGCGCCTGCGCCGAATTGAAAAACCATCCCAGGCAAATAATTGCAATACCGATCACGAATCGAACCTTGTGGAATTTTATCTTCACCCCTAACCCCTTACCCTTCACCCCTTACGGCCATTCAGATCGTAAACTCCCCGGTAAACAACAACACCACCGGCTGCTTCAGCCCATGCATCGTGCGCACGGCGTTCTCGATCTTCACTTCGATATTATCGTCATCGTGAACGATCTCGTATTGCAGACCCAGAGCTTCGAGCTGCGGAATCATATGCGTGCCGTAGTGGGAATAAAGAAACGTGCTGCGCCGGTCGTCCATGCTGCCGATGTAGCTCACCAGCAAAAGCATCGGCACGCCGAACCGTTCACCGACGGTGAGCAGATTGTAGGCCGAGACAAACACGCCGGTGCCTTCCATATAAATCGCCGGCTGCTTGCCGCCCAGCGACGCGCCCGCGGCGATGCCGACCGCCTCGGCTTCGCTGGCGACCGGTACCAGCATAAAACTCTCGTCCGCCTTTAGCGGCGGCAGAATTTCACTGAGCCGGGTTTCCGGCAAATAGGCAACGAAGTCGATGCCCGCTTGCTTGAGTCCGGCGACAACTTTTTCGGCAGCTTCTGGTCTCACGGTTCGCGTTCAGTTGAGAATCTTCTTGCCCCATTTTTCTTTGACTTGCTTCGCCAAGTCTTCCGGCACGATCACCGAGGCGGGAAAATCCTTGATCCACTCGTAGGGCCGGCAGGCGTCGATGATGGCGCGGGAGTTAAATCCCTTCTTGCCCCGTTGCACGATCGGATCGAGGGGGCCGCTCCAGCAGCGGCGCAGAATTTCGATATCTTCCGCCGGATCGCAGCGCGTCGTCATCGCCCACCAGACATCTTTCATGTCGGTGGGATCGATGTCGCTGTCGACGACCACCGTGAAGCGGCCGAGATAAGCAGCGGCATGACACTGCGAAGCAATCAACCCCGCTTGGCGCGCGTGGCCCGGATAGCGTTGTTTAATGGCCACCACGGTGAGCAAACGCGTATTGCCCTCAGGTGGGCAATAAACACCAACCACATCCGGCACGCCGGCGCGCTCCAGCTCTTCCCAGACCATCGCCGAGCGCCAGAAGCTTTTGTAAAAAGTCGCCTCAGTCGGCGGCCTGCTTGGCGGCGCTCCCGCCATGATCGGATTGTTACGGAAGTACATGCGGCGAATCCGAATGACCGGCTCTTCACGCACGTGGCTGGCGTAGTATCCGGTCCACTCGCCGAACGGCCCTTCGGTCTTCACATCTCCCGGGATACACTCTCCCTCGATAATCATCTCCGCGGTCGCCGGCACTTGCAGTCCACTGCGCGCTAATGTCACCACATCGATGGGCTCGCCTTTCAAACCGCCGGCGAAATCGTACTCTGACAATCCGTAGGGCACCTCGAAGGCCGAGGCCATGAACAGCAACGGATCGTGACCCAAAGACAACGCCACCGGCATGGCGCGGTTTTGCGCGAAATATTTTTCCATCTGAATGCGCCCGTGGCGCCCGGGAGAAATGTACAGGCCCACCGACTTCGAATCATGCACCATGACGCGGTAAGTGCCGATGTTGAGCCAACCTTCCTCTGGATCGCGGGTGATGGTCAAATGGCCGGTGCCGATATAGCGGCCGCCATCGTGAATATTGTAGCGCGGCGTCGGGAAACGCAGGATGTCGACGTCTTTTTCCTCCCAGACGTTCTCCATGAACGAGCCATCTTTGACCACCCGCGGAGGAATCGGTTTCAGCTCTTTGATCTTCGTGCGCATGGCCTTGACCAAATCCATGGTCTCCATGTCCGTCGGCATGCCGCAGGTGAGCGCGACGCGCTTGATCGAGTTGAGCTGCCCGGCGACCAACCGGAGTCCCTTGTCGAAGCCCTTAATCGAGTCGAACATGAGACAAGGCGCGACCTTCGACTCCTTGCGCGCCATTTCGATAATCGCGCCGATTTCCAAATCCCAATCGGCGCCGTCAACGTTTTTCAGCTCGCCCAACTGGTTGACTTGATCCAACCACTCGCGCAAATCCCGGTAAGCCATGCCTTTCCTCCTATCGGTACAACGATTGAAACAATCCCTGCTGTTCGAGCTCCGCGACCAGACTATTGTCGACAAAGTCGCCAGCCTTCGCCACCGTGGCGCTTTTCACCTCGGAGCGCAATACTTCTTCCACCGCGTCCAATCTCACTCTTGGAATCGCTTCCTGATATTTCACGCCGTAGACGCGATAAAGCTCGTTGAGAATTTCTCCATCCTGAACCTTGGTGTACTTGGCGAGCACTTTGATCGCGCCGTCCCTATCGGTGCGCACGCGATGAATCGCTTCACAGTAGGCACGCAGCAAACGCAACGCCGTGGGGCGATTTTTTTCCAAGTAACTTTGCGTCGTCGCCAGCGGCGAATTGGGATAGATAATGCCGATATCGCCGAAGTCGACCAACTCCCTGAGGCCCAGTTTCGCCGCGGTCAAATTTGTCGGTGGCGAAACCACTCCGGCGTCGGCGATTCCACTCGTGATTGCGCCGAGCAACTGCGGCATGCCGCCGGTTTGAATCACCGCGACGTCAGAACCGCGACGCAAGCCCCATTTCTTCAGAGCTAAGTCCAACGCAAAGTCAGTGGACCCGCCAAGCCGCGTGAGACCGATCTTTTTGCCTTTGAGATCTTTGTAGGTTTGAATTTCCGGCCGCGCCATCAGTGAAAACACCAGCGTGTTGATCGTGTTGGCGATCATTTTTAGGCTCACGCCGCGCAATGACGCCTGAATCACTGGACTGGCGCCGAGCCGAGCGAACTGTACGTCGCCGCCGATCAACGCCTGGGTCACCACCGAACCGCCGCCGATGTAGAGCAGTTGCACATCCAAACCGTGGCGGCGAAAATAACCGTAGTCCTGCGCCACCCAAAGCGATGCCATCGCGCCGCTGATCGAACTGTAGGCAATGCGCAATGGCTCGGCGCCGATGGCCGGGCGCGCCAATGAGAATTGTAGCGCCAATGCGATGAATAGACAGCCAGAAAAAGTCGTTACGTATTTCAAGATGCTTGTCCTAATCGCAGTCAAAGGCCGCTTCGAGCAATCTTCACCGGTTGCGACTTCACTGCTCCAGGATCCCCGCGTCTCTCAGCTCGCGCTCGAGTTTGGCGATCTCGTCCTTCGGCATCTGCTCGGTTTCCCACTTGGGAAAACGTTTCACCGCGAATCCGCGCATGCGATAGACTTCTTGCAACGGCACCCGGCCCCACTTGCGCAAGCGCGCCGCGACGATGCGCGTGGCGGTATCGACTTTCTTTTGCGCTGCCACCGCGCCGGCGTAATCCTTGCTATCGAGCTTGTTAAATAAGTCGACGCAAATCTCCGGCACGAAGCTGGTCGGTGGATTGATCATGCCGGCGATGCCGAAGGGAACCAGGCCGAATAGATCGGCATTGCCGGTGAATACCGAAACGTCGGGCAGCAAACGAACGTACTCCAACAATGCGCCTTGGCCATAGGCGACTTTGATGCCTTGCAACGCCGGCACCTGTTCCTTCATTCGGACGGCGAAACCGGGTGGAATAGAAATGCCGGAGTATTTCGGATTCTCGTAAATATAAATCGGCAGCGGCATCGCTTTGTGCACCGCTTTGTAGTGCGCCATGATTTCGAACTCGGTGTGGTCGGAATAATAATAGGGCGGCACGATCGCGACGGCATCCGCGCCATTGGCCGCTGCATGCTCCGCTAACTCCACCGCGCTGCCGGCGTCCGCCGTGCCGACATGAATCACCACGGGCACACGCTTCTTCGCTTGATCGAGCGCGATCGCCGCGGTGAATTTTCTTTCCTCGGTCGTCATCGCCGGTCCTTGTCCCGTCGAACCGAGCACGAACAAACCCTGCACACCGGCTTTGATGTGAAAGTCGACCAACTGGCGCATCATCTGTTCGTCGACACGAACCTTTTCATCGAACGGCGTAATGATCGGCAACAACACTCCACGAATCATGATTCCTCCAGCCAATGCTACAAAAAATCTACGGCAAATTTTCCCACCCTCTCCCCCAGGGAGAGGGCTCTCGTAGGGGCGACCGGCGGTCGCCCTTACCCTCATCCTAACCTTCTCCCAGAGGGAGAAGGAACCAGACACTCTAATGACAACTATTGTATTTTTTTTATATCTTCTCGCGCACACCGACTTGCGTATCGAGTTTATAAACTTCGCCGGCCTTTTCAGGCGCAACCAACCCCTTCGGCCGTTTACCCCCACGAGCAGCTTCGATGGCGTCGACAACGATCTTGCGAAACTTGATCACGCCGCGATCGGACACGCCCAACTGCTCGTCACGCGCGCCGAGCAAACCCTGAGTTCCCTGGGTCATGAAATCCTCTTTGCGGACGTTGCCTTTATACGGCATGTGCTTGCGTTTGTCGTAGGGCTTCACTTCCTCGTTGGGGGTTTCCTTGGCGCGCAACTCCTTGAGCCGCTCGAAAAAATTCGCCACCGGCCCGAGATAATTGTCGGCGCTAAACAGCATGAAGTGATCATCGTCGTTGGGCGTGACGAACATCCAATGCTCGCAGCGCGAGCCTTCGTTGATCAGCGCCGCCGCGTCCATCTTGGCGTGGACAAATTCGGTATCGCCCACTTGCACAATACTCGGCAACGCCAAACTCATCTCGTCAACGAATTCGGTCCCCGGCGTCGGCCCCGGCTTGGTCATCACCACCTTCATGCCGTAATCCATCTCGACGAATTCGTAATCGGGCATGTCGGTGTAGCTAAAAAAATGATCGCCCCAAGACTGCTGGCCGTAACCGGCATGGCGATGGAGAATGCAGACATGGGCCGGGTCGGCGGAGTTTTCAAAAAAGTTGAACCAGTTGTAATCGGCATGGCGCACCGACTCGATCTGCCGTTGGCCGCCGCGCTCGAGCAGCGGGGCGTAGTTGGGCAGCGGCGGCGGATTTTTTTGATCAGGTCCGAGATAGGCGAAGATCAAACCGCCCAACTCGCGCACCGGATAGGACAACTGCTTTATCTTTTGACAGAACTTACTGTCCTTGGGCTCCGCCGGCATTTCCAAGCATTGGCCGTGGATATCGAACAGCCAGCCATGATAGGGACAACGCAGACCGCCGTCTTCGATATCGCCGTATTCCAACGACGCGCCGCGATGCGGACAATGCTCGCCAAGCAAACCCAACCGGCCGTTCGGATCGCGAAACAACACCAGATCTTCGCCAAGAACTTTCACCGCTTGAGGAATATCGTAAAGATCCCGCGCCACGCCGACCACCAACCAGTAGCGGCGAAACCATTCGCCAGTCGGCGTGCCGGGGCCGACACGCGGGATGTCGGCAACCGAAACTTTCTTTCTTGATTTTTTTTGCAGTGCTTTCACAACGTAAACTCCGCGGGATTTCTCCAACGCTTCTGCCAACTAGAAACGGTCATTTAAATCCATACTCAGCCCACTTTTTCAAAACACTGGCGCGCATCTGATCCGTCGGCTCCGCCACCTCGCCGCGGAAGTTTTCTTTGATGGTTAGATCGAGCATCAGCTTCGAGGTGAGCCCGTCCGCTTCCGCCGAGGGTTCGAGAGAGCTGGTGATGCTGCGCGGGATCACGAACATATCGGTCGCCGGCTGGAAGCGTGTCGTCAGCGCCCAGAGCACCTCGTTGGGATCTTCCATGTTGATATCTTCGTCGACGACGATGACATGCTTCCATTTACCGCTGCGGGTGTAGAGCGATGAAGCTAGAATATTGTTGGCGATGCCGCGCCGCATCAGCCGTTTCTCCATCTGCAAAATCAAAACGATCGACACACCCCAGGGCGGCGCGTAGGCTTTTTTCAGCGCCGGATAGGCCGGCTTCAATTCTTGATAGGCCGCCACGGCGTAGGTCAGCGCGTCGACGTAGAGATGTTCGTGCGGCGGCTTGCCGAGCCAGATGTTGTGATAGATCGGGTTGCGCCGATGGGTGATCGCCTTGATCGTCATGATCCGTTCGTTGGGAACCTGCGCCGTGGTGTAACCGCAAAACTCGCCGAACGGCCCTTCATCGCCGGTTTTCGCCGGGATCGTCAGTTCACCTTCGAGGATTATCTCCGCCAGCGCCGGCACCTCCAGATCGATGGTGCGGCACTTCACCACTTCCACCGCTTCACCCGTCAAGCCGCCAGCGATTTCCAACTCGAAGACGCCGGCACGCGGTTCGAACTGCGAGGCAACGTAGACCGCCGGCGGCACGCCGATACAAACCGCAACTGGAAACTTCTTGTCGCCCCGCTTCTCGGCAGCTTTGATGAAGTCGTGACCGTCATGGCCGGGCGTAAAGCGGATCGTCACCTGGTTTTTCGACACCAACATCATGCGGTAAATCGCCAGATTGTTGCCGTACTCCGGATCGCGAATGATCACATGGCCGGCGGTAATGTACGGTCCGCCGTCGCGCGGGTTGTTGGTGCACAGTGGCAGCTTGGTGACATCGACATCGTCGCCCTCGAAAACAACTTCTTGGCAGGGACCGCTAGTGACCAACCGGGTCGGAATCGGTTTGCTCGCCCGGCGCACGGTTTCGTCGAAGACGTTTTCTTGGGACAACCCCAGCGCAAGAGCGACGCGCTTATCGCTGGCCAACAGCTGGCCGACGACTGGAATTTTGTGGCCCTTAACATTCTCGAACAGCAGCGCCGGACTGTTGGGCCGCTCGTTGTGAATCTTACAGATCGCGCCGAGTTCATGCTTGGCATCGACCTCCGTGCCGATTTTGTGCAGCTCTCCCTCGGATTCCAGAACTCTCAAGAATTGCCGTAAATCCATTGTTCCTTCGGTAGCGTTCACTTCATCCGCCTTTCTTCAGTAGCTTGTCAAAATTCAATTCACGCCCCGGCAAAGCTCAGTACGACGGAAGAAACCCAAGATTGCAAACTGCTCCCGCTCATGTCTAGCCCGTGGCAGAGTATCAAGCTCCACGAAACCTCTACCGAACCGACCCGCTTTGTTTCAACTCGCGCAGAAAGCGGGTGTCCAACAGATCTTCCGGTTTGATCTCACGCACCTTGGGATTCTTGGATCCGAGATCTTCCAAGACCGTTTTTACTCCCGCCAATGTCGGCATCGGATAATCCAGTAAGAAATTTTTCGACAACAGGCTGTGGTACTCTTCGATATCGGCTCTGTCCGTCAAACCGCTGCTTTTGGCTATGATGTTATAGGCAACTTGCTTGTTGGTTTTGAACTGGCGAATCCCCTCGACGTAGGCCGCAAGAAAGCTCCGGATCAAATCGGGCCTCTTTTCGATCAACGACGACGCCGCATAAAGAACCCCCTGCGGATATTCGGTGTCGATCTGTGACAAATCCGCGAGCATGCGCAGACCCAATTTCTTTGCCCTCGGCGTCTGCGACAGCGAGAGAATCGAGCCATGCACTTTTCCGCCGACAATCGCCGCCAGTCGCTCGGGAGAATTGCCAATCTGAAGAATCGTCACGTCCTTCCCCGGTTCGAGGCCCCACGATTTCAGCGCCATGCGAGTGATAAAATCCGACCCGGAGCCAAACCGGCTGATCGCTACCGCTTTGCCCTTCAGGTCTTGCGGTTTGGTGATCGTGGCAGGAGTCACGAAACTATAGACGAACTTATTGATCAACGCGGCGAGAATTTTCAGCGGGAACCCGCCCATGTTCGCGCTCACGACTTCGGTGGCCGAACCACGTCCGAACTGAACCTCGCCCGATGCCATCGCCTGCACAACGGTTGACCCGCCGGGGATGTAAACGATCTCGACGTCGAGGCCCGCTTTATTGAACAAACCGACTTCTTTGGCGAAGTGATGAACCTCCTCGCCCGAGCCGACGCCGCTATAGCCCAGCCGGACCTTCTCCAAAGGCCAAGCGGTAGGCCCTGTGACAAGCAGCGCGAGCGGTAGCAAAATTGCGGAGATCAGGAAATGTCTTCGGTTCATAAGAGGCTCCTCAACGCTGGTAGATGTGCGCCGGCATATTCACAGGTACGCCTTCTTTTCTAAGCTCCTCCTCGAACATAGCTCGCACCTTGGGATCTTCGTCGGGAAATTCGATCAGATGTCCGCCGCCGCCGGTGCTGACGAAAAGTCTGTCATAGTCCATAACCTGGAACTTCTGCCCAAACGGCTTGAAGGCGAGCATCTTCAGCGGCACCTTACCGGTGTTGAAGTGCTGATGAAACCACATGTGCGGCGGAGAAAATAGGCTGAACGGGCCCCAATCATAGCGTTCCATGGCGGTGCCTTCGAGCCACATGAGCGAGTGGCCTTTGCCTTCGAGCACCAGGATATCGGCGCCGAGACCGTGGCGGTGCGCCTTCTTGTAGGCGCCCACGGGAGACTTGGTGATGTGCGCCGAGATAATGTTGTCGCAGAATTCCAGCTCGACGTTGGTCGCCCCGGGACCTTTTTTCGTCCAGTCGTGAAACTCAAGCTTTTCTATGTCGGCGATAAAACTCGTGTCCCACACGCGCCGCTCCGGCAGCGCGGTTCCTTTACCGCTAAAGTAATTTTCTTCGCCGTGGTAGCGGTCCAGGAACTGGTACGGATTGTTAAAAACGAAATCGTAGTTGTGATACAGGTTAAAGACCGACGGGGAGTTGGTATAACCGATGTAGCGCACGGTCTCACCGCCTTGACCGTTGAAGTGCTGGTGCCATGCGTTCAGCGGAATCGAAAACATCGAGCGTTCCTGCCACTCGAAGGTCTGCTTTTTCCCGTTGTCGAGCCAGACGCTCGTTGCGCCGCGTCCTTTGAGCACGAAAATCATCTCCTCGAACATTTGCTTTTGCGGCTTGAGGCTTTCGCCCGGTGGAATTTCGCAGACGTAGGCCGCCGAGTTGGGCGGCTCATTTGGATGGCCGAGAATAATGTAGCAACCTAAACCACCACGCCGGCGCCAGGGCGCAACCTCGAGTTTTCGGATGTCGCCGACGACGAAGTTTCTGATTACCGGAAGCTCTTCCCATTCGAGAAATTGGTCGAAGGGGGTCGCACCGTAAGTCCTAGGCACGAATTCGCTTTGCGATTGCATCGTTCCTCCTATCGGTTATTGCAGAGATCCATGACGAAACAAATCACGCGCGCGGAAGCCCAGTGTCGCCGCGGCTTTCTCTGTAGCATAACCGCACCAGTTTCCTTCCATATCCATGCGCACTCTTTTGACTAGCGGCAAATAACGCTGGACAAGCTCGCGCGTCGGCGTATCCATGATCGTTGTCGACGCGCAGATATTGAAGGTTTCATGGCCGGTGAAATCCACCTCAATCGCCAACCGGCAAGCGCGCGCCGCGTCGCGCACGTCGATGTAGCTCCACAGCGCACCGGTGCCGCGGATAGTGGGATTTTTCTTTCGTTCGGCGAGCAGCGCGCGATGTTCTTCGGTGTAGATTCCGGAGAAACGCAAGCTCGCGATCTGCATGGCGCTTCTCTGAGTCACCCCATCGCAAAGTTTTTCGCCGACGACTTTGCTAAGCCCATAAGGATCCTGCGGCCGCAGCGCATGCGCTTCATCGATCGGCAAATAATCCGGCTGCAAATCGGTCACCGGATAGTAAAGACCATAAATCGCCAGGCTCGAACCGCAGACGACTTTTTTCACGCCGGCTGCCTGCGCGGCACTGAGCACGTTGTTAGTCATCGCGATGTTCGCATTGAAACGGCCGGCGTCACCGGCGATATCGGGAAATTGCCAGCGCTGCGTCGCGGCATCGAAGCCGCTCTCGGTGTAAGGAAATCTTACGCGCGCCAAGTGAATCACCGCGTCGGCGTTTTTGAAATGATCGAAGAGCGCGTCGAATTTGCTCAAATCGACGAGGTAAGTCGGCGCCGGACACTCCCGCGGCTTGACCGCATCGAGGGCCGACACTTGGTGCGCATGGGTGAACAGTTCGCGCACGACGAATTGTCCGAGGCGACCCGATCCTCCGGTAACTATGACGCGCATGGATTCACTTCGCCTGAGCTTTGAACCAGCCGGATTTTTCCAGCTCTTGCAGCAAACTGTTATCGATGAAGTCCGCGCCCTTGGCCTCGCGCGCTTCTTTCCCCGGCGTGCGTTTGAGAATCTCGTCGATGCTTTCCGGCCGCACGAAAGGAATCCGGTCGCCGCTGTATTTGACACCGTAGGTTTGATGCAATTGGCCGAGGGTTTCCACGTCGGTCACTTTAGTGTATTTCGCCAACACTTTCATGCTGAACTCTTTATCGACGCGCAGCCGCTGCAAACCGAGAGTAAAGCCGCGCAGAAAACGCAGCGTCACGTCGCGGTTGCCGCGAAGGAACGAGCGCGCCGTCGACAGCGGCGTATTGGGGAAAATAATTTTCAATTGGCCGACATCTTCCAACTCATGCATGCCGGCTTTGGCGGCGCGAAAATTACTCGGCGGCGACAGCACCACCGCATCCAAGGCGCCGGAAGCAAGCGCAGCCAGGCCTTCCGGCATGCCGCCGGTTTGAATGACGGTGATCTGTCCGCGTTTTAAGTTCCAATGTTTCAACGCCGCATCCAACGCCCAGTCGGTCGAACCGCCGAGGCGGGTCACGCCGACCTTCTTGCCGCGCAATTGCCCTGGCTGCTTGATCTCGGGCCGCGCCATGATCGAGAACACCAAACTGTTGCCGCTGTTGCCGATCAAAACCAGATCGGAACCGCGCAGTGTCGCGTTGATCACCGGCACCGACGGCCCGTAGGCGAACGGCACATCGCCGCTGAGCATGGCTTGTATCAACAGCGAACCGCCGCCGATGTAAAGCAGCTCGGTGTCCAAACCTTCGCGCTTGAAGTAGCCGCCTTCCTGCGCCACCCAGAGCGACGACATGGCGCCGCTGATGGCGCTGTAAGCGATGCGCAGCGGCGCCGCGTTGCCCGTGGTCACTGACACGACGACCGACAAAATCACAAGTGCTATCCAGCGCGGCATGATTCAGCAAATTCCTTTCTCACGCAGGCCGGTAAACGAATCGATCTTGACCGCGCCGGCCAAACTTCGCGGCCCTTGGCCGCGGCGCATCGCTTCGATGTCATCGAAAATAATGTTTCGCAGCATGATCACGCCGCGATCCGAAGTCGCTAGATGTTCGTGCCGTTTATCGAGCCAAGGCTGAGTCGCCTGACAGGCGATGTCTTCTGTGCGCACGCTGCCGCGAAACGGCGCGAACTTGCGCCGGTCGTAGCTTTTCTTTGCCGCCTGGGTCTCAACTTTGCGGCTGGGCGCGAGTTTCGAAAAAAAATTCTCATCCGGCCCGGTGTAATGATTGACGGTGTAAAGCATAAAACTGTCGTCGTCGTTGGGCGTGACGAACATGATATGCGCGTTATGCGATCCCGCGCTCAGCGCTTCGCGCGGCTGCTCGAAATGGGTAAACTCGGTGTCGCCGATTTGCAGAATGCTCGGCAGGGCAAAGCTCTTCTCATCGACGTACTCGGTGTCGGCCGTCGGTCCCAGTTTGCGCGAGATCACTTTCATGCCATAGGAAGTTTCAATCGCATCGAACGGTGGAATGTCGCGAAAGTTGAAAAACCAACTGCGCCAAGTGCCGTCGTCAGGATCGGCGCGATGCAAAATCGAGAAATGCGCCGGGTCGGCGCCGTTCTCGATGAAGTTGAACCAGTTGTAATCGAAGCGCCGGGTCGCTTCCAAGGATCGTTGGCCGGCGCTGTCGGTGAGCGCACGATACTGCGGCAACGGCGGCGGAGAATCGCCGTCGGGCCCCAGGTAAGCGAAAATCAAACCACCTTGCACTTGCACTGGATAAGACACATGTCGAACCTTGCCGGCGAAGCCGCGCTCAACGGGTTCGGCCGGCATCGCCAAGCACTGGCCACCAACGTCGAACAACCAGCCATGATAAGGGCAGCGCAAGCCGCCGTCTTCGATATCGCCATATTCCAGCGACGCGCCGCGGTGGGGACAATGCAAACCGAGCAGGCCGATTTCGCCATTTTCCGCGCGAAACAAGACTAACTCTTCGCCGAGAATTTTTACCGAGACGGGAATGTCGCGCAGCTCGGCGGTCGTGCCGGCCACCAACCAGTGGCGGCGAAACCATTCGCCCACGGGCGTGCCGCCTCCGACATGGGGAAGATCGCCGAGTGAAAGCGGTTTCCCAGTGGTGGATTGAGATTTGCGCTGGCCGGCCATGAATCGCGGGCAAAAAACTTTTTTAAGGAAGTGGTGGTCGCAGTAGGACTTGAACCTACGACCTCGCGCATGTGAGGCGCGCGCTCTAACCAACTGAGCTATGCGACCACTGGAACAGTTATCTAACACCTTGAAGTGAAAGCTTCAACAACGGCGCCCGCAACTCGCTGCCGATTTCAAACCGGGCAGGTTGCTGAAAAACCCTCTCAGAGTCCTTCGACATGGCTCAGGACGAACGGCGGGAATTTGATATCATGCGCATTTTTCGTTCATGCTGAGGCTCTCGAAGCATTCCGAACCTTTTTGCAGCAACCTGCTACGGCAGCACCGCGATCGGTTGGATCTCCATCAAACTCGCCGGCCGCGCCAGATGGCTCACTTCAACATAGGTAATTGCTGGGAAGCCTTTTTTGAAAAGCTCCCTCGCGAGCTTCGCGAATTCTGGAATGTAGCGCAGGTCGGTGAGAAACACGCCCATCGAGACGATGTCATCGACGCTGCCGCCGGCTTTGCTTAACGTCAATTTAATTTTGTCGAAGGTCGCTTGAAACTGCGCCGCGAAATTTCCCAGCTCGGCATCGGGCCGCGGTTGACTCGCCGTATGGCCGGCAAGAAATAACATCGTACCGCCTTTCACTTTAACCGCCGTCGAGCGCGAATCCTGCGGCTGTGGCTCGATGAACTCTTTCTTCAGCTCTTGGCCGTGAGCGAAATCCAAGAAGCCAAGAAGCATCAATGCCAGCAAAATTTGTCGTTTCACGATTCCTCCCAGTTCCCGATTATTCCTTCACCACCGCAATCGCTTGAATCTCAATCATCGCGCCGGGCGTTTTCAACTTACGCGCTTCCATGAACGCGCTCGACGGATAGCCGGTCTTGCAAACTTCCTTGCGCATGTCGGTGAAGATCTCGCCCCAACGGCGCTCGGTGGTATAGACGGTCATGGTCACGATGTCATCCACCGAACCGCCCGCCTTCGCCATGACGCGCCGCATGTTCTCCCAAGTCGCGCGCACCTGACCGGCGTAATCGCCGGGCGCTTGCAGCTTGCCGTTCTCGTCCACCGGCCCGACGCCGGAGAGAAACACTAAGGCGCCGCCTTTGACTTTGACCGCTTGCGAATAGGCCGACTGCGGCACGGGCAAAATCATCTCGCGCTCCTGCGCCAAGGTGATTCCCCCTGGAGCAGCGGCGAGAAGGACAGCGATTAGAATCCAGCCAATCACTTGGCCGTCACCGCTCGGTAGGCAGCCTCGATATTATTCGCAAAGCGATCCTTGCCTTCCCAATCCTCGGTACCGGCCAATTCCAATTCTTTCTTGATCGAATCGAGAGATTTGCCCTGCTTCACCAGCTGCCGCACACCGTCCATAAGATTATTGTAGTACCGTTCCATGTCGTCGAGGATCTTGACCGTGCCGGGATCGCCGTGGCCGGGGATGACGATTTCGGGATCGAGTCCTTTCATCATCTTGATCGCGCTCAACGTGTCGGGAATGCTGACGAAGGGACGGTGATTGCCGAAACGCTTCACCGTTACCGACGCCGCCGCAAACACGATGCGCTCCTTGGGTAGCCAGATCGCCGTGTCCGCTTCGCTGTGCACATTTTTCAAATAGTAGAGATCCATACTCCGCTCGCCGACGTTGAGCGTCATCTTGTCGCGATATTCCACCTGCGGCGCGACCATGCGGTAGCCCTTGAAGGCATCGCGCAGCGCTGCCGATTCAGCCGTGCGTTTTTCGACGAACCCCGGCGCGTCCAAGCCTGCCTGCTTCATCGACGCGGTCGCGCCGGCATGGGCGATAACGACAGCCGGCGGTGAGAACAGAAAATCGCCAAGGACATGATCCGAATGCGGCTCGGTGTGAATGATGTACCGTACCGGCTGGTTGGTGAGCTTCTTCACCGCCGCCGCGATCACATGGGAATCCTTCGGACTCTGGCCGGAATCGATCAAGACGACGCCGTCCTGGGTTACAATGATCGTGCAGTTGGATTCGTTGAGGGCATCGGTATAGACGAAGATGCCGTCTTTGACCTTTTTGAATTTCGGCCCCAAGTCCTGCGCCGCGGCAGCGAGCGCCATCAGTAAGAAGCAAATGGCTGCCAAAGAAAATAGCAATTTTGTTTTCACGAATTCCTCCCTGGTATTCCTAGTTACAGCTCCCGATTAATGCCATCTCGCCGTTAGCCGACTGCAAGTCCGTCATGCCGGCGCAGGCCGGCATCCATCTTCGCTCGCGCTGCCAAGTTAAAAAAAGACCAGGCCTACCGGCCTACGCCGGAATGACGAACGAGAGGCTAATTGGGTCTCAACCAAGTACGGCCCTAAAATTTAGCAGTTAGCTACTCATTTCCCGTGCATCCCTCTGAACGCCGCTTCGACGTTGGTGGGAAACCGCTCCTTGGTCGCCCAGTGATCGTACTCCGGCATTTTTACTTCCTTCTGAATTTCGTTCAGCGTCTTTCCCGCTTTGACCAGCTTGCCGACGCGTTCCAATAGCAGCGCATAATATTTTCCCGTGTCCTCGAAAATCTTCGCCGTGCCGGGAATGCCGTGGCCGGGAATCACATGCTCAGGATTCAATGCTTTCATCATCTTCGCCGCCGCGAGAATATCGGGGATGGTCACGTTGGGACGAAAAATATTGAACTGGTTGACGACGATGCCCGACGCCGAGAACAGCACGCGCTCCTTGGGCAGCCATACCGCGCTATCGGCTTCGCTGTGCACATCCTTTTGAAAGAACAGCTCGAAAGTCCGCTCGCCGACGTTGAGCGTCATCTTGTCGCGATACTCCACTTGCGGGGTGACGAAGCGATACCCTTGCAACGCCGCGCGCATCTCCGGCGACGCGCCGGCCAGTTTTTCCACTCGCCCGGGGGCATCGCGCTCGCGGCCGCGCATCGACTCGCCGGCGCCTTGGTGGGCGATGATGATCGCTGGCGGTGCAAAGACGAAGTGGCCGGTGGTGTGATCGGGATGGGGCTCGGTGTCGATCAGATAACGGATCGGCAGCGGCGTGAGCTTTTTTACCGCAGCGAGGATCGCCTGGGAATCGGTCGGGTTATGGCCGCTGTCGATCAGCACGACGCCGTCTTGGGTGAGCACGATGCCGCAATTGGAATTGAGATCCTTGCCGACGTAAACATAAATCCCGTCGGCAATCTTTTTGAACTGCGGCCCGAGTTCCTGCGCCGAGACATTTTGCCACGACAACAGTCCGGCGAGCACGATTAAAACGAATAGAATTCTTACGCGCATCGAAGCCTCCTTGTCGAGATTGGAATGACCGCGAAGATACGAGGAAAGCTTTGCTGGTGTCAACTTTATTCGCTGCGCACGCCGTGCTCCGGCGGTTGGCGATAGAGCCGAGCAAAAAATCCTTCCTGCTCTAGCTCGCGCACCAAGGTCGAATCGGTCAGCGTCGCGGCGGATTTATTTTTAAGCCCCGGCTTGGCTGCGAACTCCTGGATGCCCAGCGCGACGTTGTCCAGTTTGGGATATGGCCGCTCGGGAATCGCCTGCTGCACATACGTCCGGTACATGAAATCGAGCAAGGCAGAATCGGTCACTTTCAGATAGCGTTTATAAATATCATCCGCCGCCGCACGATCGCGCCGCGCCAGCGCAATCGCTTCGCTCAGCGCTTGGACGAATCCTTTGACCGCGCTGGGCGAGGAACTTAGATAACTTCGGGTGACGGCAAAGTCGACGCCGGCACCGATGAATAATTTCAAGCTCTCGTTATCGGCGAGCACGCGAACCTTGCCGATCTCGCCGCGCCGCTCCAGGTCGAAGATGTTATCTTCATTGCTGGTAGTCGCATCGATCTCGCCCTTGAGAAGCGCATTCAAGCGCAGCACGCTGCGGCTGCCGAAGGGAACCAGAGTCATATCTTTATCGGCGTTGAAACCCAGCCGGCGCAAGGCCTCGCGGGTGATGCGGTCCTGGGAGCTGCCCGGCTCGCCGGTACCGATGCGCTTGCCTTTCAATTCACCGACGCTGGTGATATTTGGCCGCGCCACCAGCTTGAGCACGCTATAGCCAGTATTGGCGAAGAAAACCAAATCCGCGCCGTCGCCGACGGCCGACACCATCCAGTTCGCCGTGGCGACATAGATGTCCGCAATATTTTTACTCGCCCCCGCGGCGATCGCCTCACCGGAGTCGGGAGTTTTGATTTCAACGTTGAGCCCGTACTTTTTGAAAAGCCCGGCGTCCCGCGCCAACCACAACGGCAGCTTCGCCGGCCGGTCGGGATAGGAAAGCACGCTGACAGTTCGCAGCTCCGCGGCAAAGGTTCTTGACGGCACCATCATCAAGACAATCGACACAGCTAAATGCCTACCGCTTCGTCCCATAACTCTTACCCCCTCGCCCGCGAAGCGGGAGAGGGCGGGGGTGAGGGCTCTTCTGAAATTAACCACCCTCACCTTCATCCTCTCCCTCCTCTGGAGGGCGAGGAGAAAGAAAGAAGAACTGATTCGATCGTGTAGCGCAACATCATTGCCGCAGCGCTTCACTGCTCCGGCCGATCTTCAATCGGCCGCGGCAGCGGATTCTTATAATCCGCATGAAACGCCGTGTCGACCTTCTTACCGGCGCTAAATACCATCTCGACATTCTGCGTATCCGAAATATTCTTCAATGGATCGCCGCCGACAATCATGAGATCCGCGACTTTACCGGTTTCGACGCTGCCAAAATCTTTCTCCTTGCTCCACGCCTCGGCGACGTTGAGCGCCGCAGTGCGTATCGCTTGCACCGGCGTCAGCCCAGCTTCGACTAACATCTCCAGCTCGGCGTGCAGCGCGTATCCCGGCACGACATGATTGGGATCGGAACCGGAATGGATCTTACCGCCGGCGGCGGCAAACTTGCGCACGAACTCTTGCAGCATCCTGTAGCCGGCCACCACTTCCTTGCGTTTTTCCGGCGCCATCTTTTCATACTTGGCGAAAAAACTTTCCGTGTCTTTGAGAATATACGGCGGTAAATACTTTAATTGCGGATTACGCAGCAGCGCCAACTCGCGTTTCTTCATGCCATCGGCGTAAGTCGACAGCGGCCGAAACCAAGTCGCCCAGGTCGTGCTCCAGTGAACATTTTTCTCGATCATGGCGCGAATGATCTTGTCGAACATCGCCGGTTCCATCTGCGCGTGCACGTCGGCGGTGTCGACTTTGCCGAGCATGCGGCCGATGTCGAGAGATTGTTTCTTCTTCGGATCTTGAATCGACGTATAGACCACCGACCAAGAATGCTCCACGGACTGATAGCCGTTGGCCGCCGCGGTGAAAATGTCGAGAGAATGGCCGAACACCGGCCGCCCAAGTTTATGCGCCTCGTCCGCCGCCGCCTTGGCGACATGGGGTTTTAGCCGTTCGAAAAGTTTGATGCCGTCGACACCCTGAGCGACTAAATCGCGCACCGCCTTGCGCGCCTCTTCTTCACTATCGACAATGATGCTGGTGCGCTGGCGCCGCAGCGTGCCGGTGCCCTCGGGCGGCGGCCCATCGATGATGTTTGCCGACGCCCACACCCGCGGCCCACGAATCGTGCCGTTTTTGACGCCGTCGCGCTGCGCCGTGATCCATTCCACCGGGTTGTTAGAAATGTTCGGACAGGTAACCACGCCATAAGCGAGATAGAGTTCGCCCATCCAATCGCGGTAGTGGCAATGACCGTCGATCAAGCCAGGCAAAACAGTTTTACCTTTGGCATCGATCGATTCCGCATCCTGCGGAATCGCGACTTCGCCGCGCTTACCGACCGCCGCGAATTTCCCATCGCGAATGACGATGACGGAATCGGCAATCGCCGCGCGCCCCGTGCCGTCGATCAGCGTGCCACCTTGTATGACAATCGGCCGGCTCGGCGCCGTCGCTGAACAAGCGCCGAGCGTAAGCGTGAAAATAGATAAAGCCCAACGAGTGAGACAACGCTTTACGATCATCGATATTCCTCGCTGCGAATCATTGGAAAGAGACCACGAGATAGAGCGGCGCCGACTCGGACGTCGGGATGCCGGGATCGATCACCGTGATCTTATGCGTGCCGGCCGCTAACGGCGGAACTTGGACTTCCACCTCGCGGCCGCTGACAAACTTGCTATCGGCTTTCTTGCCGTCGATCAGCACCTGATGCGTCGGACGAAAATTCGCGCCGTTCAATTTTACCAGCCCCGCGTTGCCCGCGACCAACGACGCCGGCGCGAGTTGATTCAAGTTCGTCACATAGCGATCGGCAATCGTTCGCGGAATCGGGTTGCGATAGTTGGCGTGAAACGAAGTGTCCACCGGCTTGCCGTCCATGAAAACTTTCTCGACGTTTTGCGTCGCCGAGATGTCTTTCATAACGTCGCCGCGCACGATCACCAAATCGGCGACCTTGCCGTTCTCGACACTGCCGTAATCTTTGTCTTTGCCCCAAGCCTTGGCGACGTTAAGACTCGCCGATTGAATCGCGAAAAGCGGCGTCAAGCCGGCATCGATGTCGAGTTCGAGTTCCGCGTGCAAGGCATAGGCCGGCAACAACGTGCCCGGATCGGAACCTGAATGCATCTTGCCACCGGCGGCGACGTAGCGGCGCGCGAAGTCCTGAACTAGTTTGTAAGCGCCGACCAATGTTTCGCGCTTTTCCGGCGTCATTTTTTCGAAGCCGGCGAAATATCCTTCGACCGATTCCAAATTGTATGGCGGCAAGTAACTCAGACGGGGATTTTTGAGCAGCGCCAGCTCGCGCTTTTTCATCTCCGCGGCGCGCGGCGATAACGCGCGAAACTGCGTCGCCCAGGCTGGGCTCCAGTGAATGTCCTTGGCGACCATCGCTTTGATAATTTCATCGAACTGGTCCGGCACCATGTTGACATGCGCCTCCACCGTGCCGACTTTGCCGTTCATGCGGTCCATGTCGACTTCGGCGCGTTTCTTCACGTCGCGGATAGTCGTAAACATCACCGCCCAGGAGCGCTCGATCGAAGTGTACCCGGCGTCGATGGCTTCGAACATGTTGACCGAATGGCCGATCACCGGTTTTCCCAACTTCCGCGCCTCGTCGGCGATCGCCTTGGCAACCTCCGACGACACCCGCTCGAGAACTTTGAAACCGTCCATGCCCTTCTCAACATGGGCGCGCACCGCTTTGCGCGCTTCATCTTCAGTGCGGACGATAATGCTGCCGCGTTGCCAGCGCTGCTCGGGCATCCCGACCGGCCGCGGCCCATCGAGCGCGTGACCGGAGATCCACAAGCGCGGCCCGCGAATCTTACCCTTTTGAATGCCGTCCTTTTGCGCGATGATCCATTCCGTCGGACTGTTATTGATGTCCGGGCACGTCGTCACGCCGTAGGCGAGATAAAGTTCCCCGAGCCACTCCCAATAGTGACAGTGGCCGTCGATCAGCCCCGGCAGAATAGTTTTACCCTTGGCGTCGATCACCTGCGCGCCGCGCGGCAACGCAACCTCGCCGCGCTTACCGACGGATTGAATGCGCCCGTCCTGAAATACAATGACAGAATCCTCGACCGCGCTTCTGCCCGTGCCGTCGATCAATGTGCCGCCGACGACAGCGACGGGCCGCGTCTGCGCCGAAACGATTGGGTCGGCATACAGAATGAACAGTAAAATTCCGAAAGCCGCTCGCAGCGATGACTTACTATATTTCATCAGCGCCTCCCTACTTAGTTGCAAATTCAAATATGGAACATGCTTCGACAGGCTCAGCATGAACGGGCTATTACAATCATTTCATTCTTCTATCCGTTCGTCCTGAGCCTGTCGAAGGACTCCTAAAGAGTTTTTCAGCAACCTGCTATTTATATAACTGATCGATAAATCCGCTCTGATCGAGCTGTTTCAAATAAGTCAGGTTGAACAACTCGTCGGCTTTTAATTTTTTCACCAACGGCTCGCGCGCGCCCATGATATCGAGCGTCGCTTTCACCGCGTTCATGTCGGGATAGGGCTTGCGTCCCATCTGGTGTTGCGGATGGCTCTTGTAGGCCAGCTCGATCATATCGCGGTCTCGGCTGCGCAGCAGATCGGCGAAATATTGGCTGCTGCGCTCTTTGTCGTTAAGAAAGAAGCGCACGCCTTCGAGATAACCGCGCAGATATCGATTCATCGCGTCCGATTTTTTCGCAACGATGGCGGGCGTGGTGACGATGGTGCTGCCGAAAAACGGCAGCGTCGGCATATCGAGCACGCGAAAGCCGTTGCGCTTGGCGTAGGCCGACTCCGCCGATGAAAGCACCGTCGCGTCGATGGCGCCTTTTTCCATCGCCACGAAGCGCGCCTGGCCGACCTGCACGATAGCGATGTCTTTGTCCGCGTCCAATCCCAGTTTTTGAAACAGATAGCGCACCATCAGTTCCGAGATGCCGCCGAAGCGAATGATGCCGACTTTTTTATTTTTAAGTTGCTTGATGTCTTTGATCTCGGGCCGCGTCACTACGTCGTATTCGAGGGTATTCGATTGGGAAAGTAAGAAAGTCAGCTTAATGCCATGCGACATCGCTTGCAGCGCGGCGATCGGCGCGCGCAAGTCCAAATCGACATCGTTGTTGAGCAGCGCGCTGACCGCCGCCGGCCCGCCGGTGATCAAGATATGCTCGACATCGAGTCCGTATTTCTCGAACAACCCCGCGCGCTGCGCGATGTAGGAAATGACGACGGTGTTGCCGGTGACCGAAGCGTAAGAAATTCGGAGTTTTTCGGCGCGGAGCGGCGCTGTCGCGAAAAAAACGATGACCAGCAGCGACAGGCCGAATGGTAAGCGAATCCCCCGTCCACGTACCCAGTACCCCAACACTCCATTACTCCACTCTTCTACGTCTTATTCCGCGCCTTCACCCGTTGATTAAGCGACTGCAACACACCCGCGTCGATAGCCGCGATCACATCCACCGCCGCATCCAACTCTTCCTCCGTCATTCCCGCTTTCCTTGCGTCCGCAAGGCGCCGCTCCACTCACGGATCGCACAGCCGCATCATCGCGACGGATAAACCGATCAGCATCTTCTCGCGCTCAGTCAGACACTCGACGGCGTGAGCGTCTTTATAGAATGTTCGGAAATCGGCTTTTTTTGAAGACATGATTCACTCCCTTAGGTTTTTTGCCCTCACCCTTCTCCTTCGACTTTGCTCAGGACAGGCTCTCTCCCATCGGAATGGGCGAGGGTTAAGAAGTCGAAACCAGAAACTCGAAACTGATATCGGGCATCTGACTTCTGACAACTGACTACTGACTTCTGGCTTCTGGCTACTGCCCCTACGCCGGCTTCACGCCGGTGATCAGCGCGTAAGAAAAACTTCCCTTCACATGCGCGTGGTCACCGTGGGAATGCCAGCTGAAATAATTTTTCTTCATGCGCTCGGCCAACTCCGGCGCTTCCTTTTCCAACTCCAACGCCGCTTCAAGCCAATGGCGTCCGGTGGGGATGCCGTCCATGCCTTCTTGGTTGAACGGATAGGAAATTACGCTCTTGCGCGGCACGCGGTAGCCGGCCTTGGTCAGCAAACGTTCGATGCTGCTGACGGTGTGAAAGCGGAAGCCGTCGCCATGGGTGCGGCGAAACACTTGGTTGATCTTGGCTTCCAGCGCCACGTCGATGGCGTCTTTCGATTCTTCGATGACCGGATCGAGGACAACGAAGCGTCCGCCCGGTTTGAGCACGCGCTGCACTTCGCCGACGACGCCGGCGGGATTGCCGAAGTGATGCAAGCTGAACGACACGAAGGCGCGATCGAACAGACCGCTCTTGAACGGCAGCTTGTCGGCCTCGCCGGCGCTCAATTCATAGCGCTCGATGGGATCTTTATGATGATTGCCGACGTCGAGCATCGCCAGCGCTTCGTCGACACCGACGATGCGCCCGGACTGCATCTGCTTCGACAACGGCCGGGCGACGCGCCCAGTGCCGGTGGCCAAATCCAAAATCGCCTCGCCGCCCTTGAGCGTCAACGCCTCGATCAACTTCACCGTCAATTGGCTGCGCATATCCGACATGCCGCGCTGGTCGAACTCGGCGGCGTGGGTCGGATCTTTGAAGCGCGACTTGTGATCGTGATCATGGCCGGCGTCATGGGAATGGTCGTGATCGTGTCCGTGCTCGTGGGAATGCGCGGCTGGTTCGTGTGAGTGAGCAGCCTCGTGACCGTGCGAATGTCCGTGCCCGGAATCATGCTCGTGACCGTGTTCGTGTCCATGCGCGTCATGCGCATGACCGTGATCATGCTTGTCGTCATGTGCTTCGTGCCCGTGCGCATGCTCGCCCTTATGCTCATGCTTATGTTCGTCAGCCATTTTCTTTTCCTATCTTTCTTACTGTTGCCTACTGCCTTTTGACTGTTGCCTACCCTCACTTCTTCGACATCGCTATCATCGTATCCCACTGCTCCTCGGTCAGCTTCATGATCGACAAGCGCGAGTTGCGCACGAGATCGAAGTTGGCGAGCTTCTTGTCCGCTTTGACCTGCGCCAAAGTCACCGGCTTGGCCAACGCTTTCACCGCCTCGATATCGACCACAAGCATGCGCGGATTGTCTTTTTCCGGATCGGAGTACGCGCCGCCAAGCGCCCGCGCGATGCCCACGGCTTGGCGCTCGTCACCGGTGTGATAGATGAAAACCAAGTCGCCTTTTTTGATGTCCTTCAAGTGCATCAGCGCGAGATTATTCGCCACGTTGTCCCACTTGGTCGATTTGTCTTTCACCAAGTCCTGATACGAATAAACACTCGGTTCGGTTTTGAATAACCAACGGGTTGCCATGAAATATCCTCCGCTTCGTTTATAAATCAGCAACAGCCTCCAATACAATCCCTTGACGAAAGGCGACACATCGACCGCCACGATGTGAATGAGTTTGTCGACGGCATGCCAGTTGAAAAGTCGACGCGGAATAAATTTATTGAAAGACTTAGAAATTGATTGTCAGTCGGAAACTATGGACGCTCGGTTGGCAGCGACTAAGATTTGGCAAGCTGTTGGCTTTTGCCGCGCGGTAATTTGGTTAATTGGATCACCAGCCGCAACGCTTCGTTGACCGCTTCCGAATTGTTCGCAAAAGCCCTGGCTACATCCGGCGCCAATAGCACCAAGTTAGTACCAGCCCGGTACCGTTCCGCGTACTTCCCTCTCACGCCACCTTTGAGCAGTTTCCGCATGTCGTATTCTGGCCGTAGCTCGTCAGCAAGTTCACTTAGGTCACTTTTTTGTTTCTTCTTCATATGGTTCGATGAAAGGGTAGCAGCTTCATTCTTTTTTAAGAAGCGTAACTATGGCTCAAGTGATGGTCGCTTCGGCACCGATTCGGAAGGGCAACCACAGGGGGTTGCCCCTACAAATACGATTCCCTTTTGCGTTCTTTGCGGTTAACACTCCGAATCCGAATCTTCTTCTCTTTGACCTCTGTGCTTCGGTTGTGGCTTTGCCGCGCTGTGCTAACGTAGGGCCATCGTATCGGAGGAACCCATGGCGCGCATCCGACACATTGCGATACTCACGGAAGACGTGGAAAAGCTGGTGCAGTTTTACACCGAGGGATTTGGGCTCAAGATCGTTCACGGCGTCGGCACGGCGACTTATCTGACAGACGGGCATATCAACTTAGCGATCATCCCCGTCGGACCGGAGCGCGAGATAGAAGGACCGCAATTGCAGACGGGGATCAACCACTTCGGCTTCGAAGTCGAAGATGTCGCGGCAGTCCGCGAAGCGTGCAAAAATCTCAACGCCGCCACCGGCGTCGACAAACGTCCACCCAACCGCGAAGCCGAATACCGCGTCCTCGACCCCGACGGCAATCCCATCGATCTATCTCAACACGGTTGGCCGCATTGACCGGCGAAAGATTTTCCACGCCAATGAGTTTCCCGTGAGCGCAACCCTCCTCCGCGTTGTCCTTATCGTCTTAGGATTTCTGATTGTTATCAGCCTTTGGGGGTTTTATGCTTCGATTCGCCCACCGAAGATTATTTTCTCGCGCACCCCGCGCGATTTAAAAATGAATTGTGAGGACGTGTCGTTCAGAACCGCGGACGGCCTCACGCTGCGCGGCCGGCACATCCCCTCCGCTAAAACGACCGACAAGACCTTGATCCTGCTTCACGGCTATCCCGCGGACAAGGGAAACATCTTGCCTGCATTGGCGTTTCTCCAGGGAGATTTCAATCTCCTATTGTTCGATTTCCGTTATCTGGGCCAAAGCGAAGGGAGCTATTCCACGGCCGGCGCCAAAGAGGTCGAGGATCTCCTAGCGGCCGTGCAATTTCTCAAAACGAGAGGGGTAAAGGAAGTGGGCGTGTGGGGATTTTCCATGGGCGGCGCCGTGGCATTGATGGCCATCGAGAAAGCTCCCGAGATCAAAGCGGTCATTGCCGAATCGAGTTACGCCAGCCTCGCGCACATGGCTTTGGAACTCTTCAGAATTCCCTTGCTCAATTATCCCGTCGCCTATCTTGTCGGTTTGTGGGCCAAGCTTTTTCTTGGCATCGACCTAAGAGATGTCTCACCGGCAGAACGAGTGCGCCATACCTTGGCGCCGATTCTCTTGATCCATTCGTCGGCGGATGCCGTGATCCCCTTTTCCCACGCGCGGTTGTTGCAAGAAGCGCTGAAACCCAATCCGCGCGCCGAATTTTGGTTCCACGAGGGATATGCCCATGGTCAGTTAGCTGCCGATTACCAGAGCCGGGTGAGAAATTTTTTTCACAAAAACTTGTAAGAGCGACGCCCGCAGAAGCCTGAGCCTGCCGAGGAAATGGGGAGCGAGCGAGCCGGCCAATTCTTCCCGTCTGTCAAGCCTGACGTGGACTTCTTCGAACTTAAGAACTTCGAACTTCGTTTCCAGAATTTCGGAAACGTGGAAGCTCGCCCCACACTTTGAATCCAGGCTGAAGAGGCGATACCGGTCTTGCTTGGGGAATACCGACGGACGTGCGAAAACGAGTATCAAGTTTGCCGGGCCTGAACTCGACGGGAATGGCCGCAATTGCAGACGGGAATAAACCACTTCGGCTTCGAAGTCGAAGACGTAGCCGCTGTACGCGAAGCGTGCAAAAATCTCAACACCGCCACCGGGGTCGACAAACGCCCGCCCAACCGCGAAGCAGAGTACCGCGTCCTCGACCCCGACGGCAACCCCATCGATCTCTCGCAGCATGGCTGGCCGCATTAGCGAGAGAAACCTTTCTCACGCGCTGCAAAGGATATTGTCGAGCGAGCCGACAGCGAGCGCATCATCGCCAAGTACATGACGATCACCGACCCCAAGCTGATCGCCACAGAGTTCGATTTCGTCTCGGCGCTGATGCCCGACTACATCGCGCCGACGTTGGATGGCATCAAACTCATCCTGGAAAATTTCGGCAAAAAATACCCCGACGCCCCGCGGCACGATCCCAAGGAATTCGCCGACGGCTCGATCATCGAGCGTTTGAAGCAGGAAAAGTTTGCCGAAGGGCTGAAGTCTTGACGGGAGCGAAGTCGACAATTCAACATAGGGCGCGAGTACTCATCGAAATAAAGGTATCGCTTTGATTAGGAATGGTTATACTTCCGGTGCGCGCTGGGAGATCTGAAGCAGTCGCAAGCAGTTGGTAATACACTCGTCGCTTTGACTCGGCGGCTTCGATGGGTTGCGCTTTGCAAACCATTGATACAACGGGTAAGACTCACAACGTCATGATCCTTAAGTACCGAAATACACGGGTCGGTAGGCTCGACAGTTAGTTCGCACCCGCCTCTCCGAGAGCTGTATGAGCATCTACGTCGAGATCGTTGTCCGGGCGCCGATGGAGACACTCTGGGCACACACGCAGACGCCAGAGCTTCACGAGCGGTGGGATCTCCGCTTCTCTCGAATCGATTACCTGCCGAGGAGTGGCGAGACCGAACCGCAGCGCTTCCGTTACGCCACGCGCATTGGTTTTGGACTAGCAGTCGCCGGCGAAGGCGAAAGCGTAGGCGAGGGAAGCCTTGCGAACGGCAGCCGTTCCTCGGCTCTGAAATTCAGCTCGGACGATGCCCGCTCCATTATTCGCGAAGGCAGTGGCTACTGGAAGTATATTCCGACCGCGGAAGGCATACGTTTCCTCACCTGGTACGACTACCGCACACGCTTCGGTGCCTTCGGCGCACTATGTGATAGACTCGTCTTCCGACTCTCATGGGATGGGCCACCGCGTGGAGTTTCGACCGCCTCCGTCTTTGGCTTGAGGACGGCGTCGATCCGACCCAAGCTATGCGCCAGACGCTCGTCCATATCGTGGCACGCGTCGGCCTCGCGCTGATTTTCGCGTATCATGGCCTTGTACCGAAACTGCTCGCACCCTACGCCGACGAGGTTGCCATGCTCCGCGACGCCGGCATCGCCACTGAGGGTACAGGCGCCGTGTTGACTCTTCTAGGTATCGCGGAAATATTGCTGGCGCTCGGCCTACTGCTCTTCTGGCACCGCCGGTGGCCGCCATGGGTCTGCTTTGGACTGATGTGGCCGGTGATCATCAGCGTGGCCGTGAGCTCTCCACAATACCTCGGTGCGGCCTTCAATCCGGTGTCGTTGAATCTGGCGGTCGCATGTCTTGCGGTCATCGATCTGATGGTGCTCAGAGGACTTCCGTCGGCGGCACGCTGTCGGAGGCGACCACTTTCCGAGACATCATGACCTCCATCTATCAGCGCGTCCTTGGTTCCGACTTCGCTCGCTTGCATCCGGCGATCCAGCGTCGATTCGGATTCACAACCAGCGATAACATCGCCTCGATCGGGCGTGGCGTCATGGAAGAAGTCTGGAAAGGGCGGTTCTACACCATACCGTTCCTTTACGTTGGCACGTGGCGCCGCATCATGTTTCCTGAAACCGGACGCAATATCCCGTTCACGATTGAGAACTATGCGTTTGTCGACCAGTTCGGCCGCGAGACGGTGTCCTGGATTCGTACTTTCCAGTCCCGGCGCACGCGCCGCTTCGACGCGTACATGATCTACAGCGAAGCACGTGGCCGCATTGTCGATTATCTCGGCTCGCATGAGCACTTGGCTGTTGATATCGACCTGTCAGTCGATGAGGCAGGTGGACTTCGCCTCCGTTCGGGTGCACAGCGCTTTTACGAAGGGCCCATTAGCTTCAACTTTCCATTGTTCTTTAGTGGTATCGCGGACGTGCGCGAGTGGTATGACGAGAAGACGCAACGCTTCCGTATTGTAGTGAACGTTCAAAATAAGACTTGGGGCCCGCTGTTCGGGTATCACGGCAGCTTCGATGTAGAGTGGCGGAAAGTTGCAGACGGCGCCCTGCCCGGCCACATCCTGCCGAGCCGACAGGAACGTCGCGAATAATGGCAACCGCCGAAGAAGCATCATCCCCCCCTAACATGCGTTTCAGCCGCTGCGGTTGAAACTCGATGGTGAATCACTCGTGTTATCCTAATGTCGATTGTCGAGGAGAGACCCATGGCGCGCATCCGACACATTGCGATACTCACGGAAGACGTGGAAAAACTGGTGAAGTTCTACACGGAGGGATTTGGCCTAAAGATCGTTCACGGCGTCGGCACGGCGACTTATCTGACCGACGGTCATATCAACTTGGCGATCATCCCCATCGGCCCGGAGCGCGAGATCGAAGGGCCGCAACTTCAGACCGGCATCAACCACTTCGGCTTCGAAGTCGACGATGTCGCCGCCGTGCGCAAGAGATGCAAGGGACTCAACGCAGCAGAAGACGTGAGGAAACGCCCGCCCAATCGCGAAGCCGAATACCGCTTGCTCGACCCGGACGGCAACCCCGTCGACCTATCGCAACATGGCTGGCCGCATTGAGATTGAATCCAACTGCCAATTCAACACCTGGTTGATCCTGCTGGCTGCTGTAAGCCGAGAGAGATATTAATTCGTCAACTAGCGGTCAAATTTTCTCGTCGTCATACCGGCGAAGGCCGGTATCCAGGGGCGGTTGGCCCGGGAGGGTCTCGACCCTCCCCTACATTCAGAGGACGAATGAGAATCCACTCATTAGAACCACTGCTTCTGCTTCTGAATAAACTCCGCCAGCCGATAGCTCAGCGCCGCCACCGTCGCGGTTGGCGGATAGCCGGCCATGGTGGGAAACACCGACGAGCCGACGATGAACAGATTGTCGACGTCGTGAGTCTGGCAGTCGGCGTTGACCACGGAATTGTTCGGGTCGGCGCCCATGCGCGTGCCGCCGGCCCAACGGTTGGGGCGGCCTTTTTCGACGGTCCACACTTTATTCGCACCGGTGGCGCGCATGATTTTATCGCCGACGCCGGCCAGGTATTTTTGCAAGCGCTGTTCGTTCTGATGAAATTCGAAAGTCACCCGCGGCAGCGGCAGCCCCCAGCGGTCGCGATAACGCGGATCGAGATCGACGCGATTGTCCGGATGCGGCAGCGTTTCGGGCTGCATGTTCAAATCCATGATTCGCGTGTAGTAGCGCGTGTAAAAATCTTTGAACGCTTTGCCCCAGCCGGGCACCCCCGGCGGCAAAACATCGAAGCGGCTGATCGGCGTGCCGTCGCCGCTGGTGCCGATGGTCCCGCCGCGAATGAAACCTAGATCGTTATGATCGAAGTTGTTGCCGTTGAAATCGTCGATGCGCATCGCCGCCGAGCCCGGTCCGATGAAACCGTTGATGATGTAATCGTCGAAGGCGCCCATGGAGCGCACGTCGCCATGGGCCATGATATTGCGGCCGACGTAGCCGCTGCTGTTGGCCAGTCCCTTGGAGAATCGCCCCTTGCCGGTTTTGGAAATCAGCAGCAAGCGCGCATGCTCGAAGACAAAGGCGCTCAAGATCACCACCCGGGCGCGCTGCTCATGCGCCACGCCCTCGGGATCGAAATAGCTCACGCCGTTAACGCGGCCGGCGCTATCGACGTTGATGCGAAATACTTTTGAATTGGTCTTGAGATCGAAGTTGCCGGTTTCCAACGCGACGGGAATGGCGATGTAGAGCGACGCCGACTTGGCATGGATATGGCAGCCGTAAAAATTACAGTGGCCGCAGTAAACGCACGCCGGACGCTGGCCGATGCGCGTGTCGAATGGCGCCGCCGGTTTGTACGGCTCCGAAGCGATACCCGCCGACGTATCGTAAGGATGATAGCCGAGTTTTTTGCATGCTTCGGTGAACAGCTCCATCTTGCCGCTGTGACGCAGCGGCGGCAGCGGAAAACCGCGCTGGCGCGGTCCGGCGAAAGGATTGGCGCCGGCTTGACCGGAGATGCCGAACTCCCATTCGAACTTTTCATAGTAGGGATCGAGGTCGTCGTAGCTGAGCGGCCAATCGATGATATCGTAGCCGGTTAAATCTGCTTTAGCCCGTTCGGCGACGCCGCTGGCGATCTCATTGGTGTGAAGTTTAAAATCGCCCGGCATGTAGCGCGACGACTGGCCGGTCCAGTGCAGCAACGCGCCGCCTAAAACGTTGAGCGGGCTAGTGCGGAATTGCCGATCGGTTTTATCGCCCGCCTTGCGCCGGATCGTCGTCGGTTCATGGCGCACCCAGTCGAGGGTTTCTGGACGGATCAGAAATCGGACCGAATCGCGCGGCGCATAATCTTCTTTCTTAGGCGCCGGGCCGCGTTCGAAGCCGACGACTTTCAAACCGGCGGACGCGAGTTCTTTGGCGAGAATCCCGCCCATGCCGCCGACGCCGACGATGCAAACATCGGCGATCTCTTGGGGCGCGCTCATTTCGCCACCGTCTTACGGCTGTCCACCGCGACAGGTTCGACATCGACGCGCTTATTGATGTACGGATCGGGATAACCGAACTGCTGGCCGGGAAAATCCACCAAGCGCCAGCCGGCCATGTTTTTGTTGCCGCCATATTCCGGCTCGCAAAACACCCCTTCCAAAACATGGCAGCGCACGGTCTCGAAAAATTCCGCCGCCGCTTTGAAACTGTCGGCATTGCCGGCTTCGAAGTCGCGCAACAGCGCATCCATGGAGTCCTCCGGCAGCTCGACAAATCGCTTGCCGAACTTGGTGCGGGCGTAACGTTGCAGCGCGCGCAGCCCTTGGCGATAGAGCGGCACGAGCGCGGCATAATCGCCGGCCAACGCCACTTCGATGTAATTCACCGCGCCGATCTCCACCGCGCCGGGCGTTTCGGTCTTTGGAAAAATCCGCCCAGCCATAGCCGCCAAAGTCGCGGCCTCTTCATCGTTCAGCACTTTCGCCGATGTCGTCTTGTTATCGCTCGTCGCCATGTAAATTTGATCCGCTCCCGTCGAATATCGTCCTACTTGCATAGCAGATATCGCCGCCAAAAAGGTAGTGCAAGGCAGAAAAATTTAGCGCGGCGCGGCGCGCGACATTAGCGGAAATAAAACTGGCGGAACTCACTGGCGTAGCGATTGATATCGTCGGAGACGCTCGGATTGATGGCGGCGAGCTTGAGTTTACTATGATGCATTTCCGGCACCAGCGGCTCGACGTCGCTTCGTCCGGAAAGGCGATTGGCGCTGCGCAATTGCTGCTGCGATTCGTAGGACAACATGAAATCGAGGAGCAATTTGCCGGCGTTCGGATGAGGCGCTTTGGCGGCCAAACCGGCCGGCGACAGCGCGACGAAAACTGGGTTGACGGTTTTCACCCAATCGATCGGCGCGCCGGCTTTTTTCATCGACTCGACGCGGTGGGCGTAGACAATGCCGATAGGAAATTCGCCGGCGGCGATCAGCTGGGAAATCAAGGTATGCCCCTTGCGCCAGTGAACTTGCTGCTGCGCCAAGGCGCGATGATAACTCTGCGCCCGCTCCCGTCCCCACACTTCAACGGTAGCGCCGAACCATTCATACTCTTCCTGATCCATGCCGATCTTGCCGCGCCATTTAGGGTGGAGCAGATCCTGCCAATCCGCCGGCGCCTCCTTGGCGCTCACCAACTTGGGGTTGAAGCCGAGGACGTAATAATTATTGTTGACGCTCGCCCAATAACCGTCGGGGTCTTTGAACTGTTCTAAATACGCCGCGTGTTCGGGCGAGCGATAGGGTTGCACCAGGCGCAGCTTTTTCAACGGATTGATCACCGTGATGTTGATCACGTCCACAAAGCTGCGCCCGGCGCGGTCCTCAGTGATGATACGATTGAGCAGCGGCTCGGCGCTCATGCGCAACAAGTCCGTTTTAATGAACGGATACTTCTGCTCGAAACGCTGCAACAGCGGCCGCGAGTCGTTGATGTTGAGCGGCGTATAGAAAACCACTTGGCCTTCTTTGTGCGCCGCCTCGATCAATGCGGTCGAAGGCGTTACCGTTTGCGCCGCCAGATGTTTGAGAAACAGACCCTGACTACCCAACAGGATTGCCAGACAAAGGAAGAGTTGCATCACACCTCCGATCTTTACCGCCACCCACTCATTTAATTCGTCGACTCTTCGTTTCGTCATACCGGCGCAGGCCGGTATCCATCTTTGTTGCCAACGCCACCACTCCCCTGGATGCCGGCCGGAGTCTATCCTGAGCAAAGTCGAAGGGCCGGCATGACGACGTGAAACACCGCACGATGCTATTTGAACTCCTGAGCTACTCCGTTACGTCACCTTCGCATCAAATTTCTTCACCGGCTGCTCAGCCATCAATTTCGCGAAGCAATCGAGCAACCGCGCAGGCGCTCTTTCAACCACGAGCAACGCGCGATGCTTCGGCTTAATGAAATCTTGTTCAACGGCATGGTCGAGAAACTGAATCAGCGGATCGTAATAACCGGCAACGTTGAGCAAGCCGCAAGGCTTGGCATGAATCCCCAACTGCGCCCAGCTCAACACTTCGAAAAATTCTTCCATGGTGCCAATGCCGCCGGGCATAGCGATGAAGCCGTCAGACAGCTCGGCCATCAGCGCCTTGCGCTCATGCATCGACTGCACGATACGCAATTCGCTCAAGCCTCGGTGCGCCACTTCTTTGCTGACTAAAGAATCGGGAATCACGCCTATCACCTGGCCACAGAGTTCGAGCACGGTATCGGCAATCACCGTCATCAAACCAACGTTGCCACCGCCGTAAACGAGACCGTAATTGCGCGCGACCAACTCGCGGCCAAGTCGTGTCGCCGCCTCGGCGTATTCACCGCGCGCGCCATGGCGCGATCCAGTAAAGACACAGATTCGCCCGGTCAAATTACTCATAGAAGTAAAACTCTCCGCAAAATCTCCTCATCGCCCTGCTTTACTACGGCGCCGATTGTAAATGGAAGCACCGCGTTCGTCCATGGCCTGAGAGCGACCCGAACAATTTGATTTGGCGGAACAGGTAGCGTTGACAAGTCGGTGGGAGCTGTTGGATATTGCAACCGATTTAGATTTTATTGTTGGAGCCTTCGCCGGAGATAAGCCGACCGGCTTTTATCGCCGCCTACGACGGCTCACTTAATAATAGGCGTCATAGACAAACGTGTCGTGGCAACGTCAATATGTCATGTTAACAGCAACGCGATTATGTCAGGGTAGTGCGTTGGGTTGAGGTCGTAAGTTAGAAACCTGGCCATAGCGGAACCCCACCTTGTTGGAGTTGGTTCGATATAGGCCAAGTGTGTGCGTC
>SHYW01000042.1 GCA_009692615.1 Deltaproteobacteria bacterium
CAAATCGAGGCAAAACTAAGGACCCTATTAACCACGAGAGCAAAATGTAATCTGATATAACTTCGCAAAAACTGTAACTCATTACGAAAAAAACGATCTATCCTCCGCTGCCCTGCTTCCAGGGCAGTTGTTCAGAGGTTCCTTAAGTCTGCGGGGCCGCTTTCCGTCTGCGGGGCCGCTTGTCGGACCCGTGTAGGGGCCGACCTGCGTATCGGCCCTCCGAACGGGCGGACACATAGGTCCGCCCCTACCTGATCACCCTATCCGCTCGCACCAGCACGTTTGGCTCAACCGTCACGCCGATTTGCTTGGCGGCTATCAGACTGATCACGAGCTCAAACTTCATTGGCTGCTCGACTGGAATCTCGGCGGGCTTGGTGCCTTTCAAGATCTTGTCGACAAAGTCAGCGGCGCGCCGCCATTGGTCCGTTTGGCTCGGCCCGTAGCTCATTAAGCCGCCGGCCTCAACAAACTCACTGTCTGGATACATCGCCGGCAACCGGTTCTTTGCCGCGAAGTCCAACACTTGACGTTGCGCAGTATTGATAAGTGGACCTGTGGTCGTAATGAGCGCCTGGGCGCCGTCCCTTTTCGCTCGCGCGAATGCGCTCTCAAAATCGTCAAGGCTTCGCACTGGAAGGGAGAGAAGTTTGAGTCGCAACGCCTTGGCCGCAGCCTCCATGTCTGTAAGGGGCAAGTTTCCCCTCGCACCACCTGATCCCCCCCCAGAGGTAGGCCACCCGGGCAATCTTAGGGAATGCTTCCTTGAGCAGCTCCAACCGCTTGCCATCTAGATCTGGCGACATGAGGCTAAGTCCGGTGATATTCCCGCCTGGTCGCGCCAGGCTGGAAACAAATCCACTTCCTACTGGGTCGCCAGAACCAGCGAATACGATGGGAATCGTCGCGCTCGCCTTCTTAGCAGCTGAAATAGTCGGAGCTCCGACGGTGACGATGACGTCAACTTTGAGACGGACCAGCTCAGCTGCAAGGTCGGGCAGCCGTTCGAGTTTCCCTTCCGCATATCGGTACTCAATGACAATGTTTTTTCCTTCGACATAGCCAAGCTCGCGCAGCCGTCGGCGAAATGCTTCGACCCGGGCCGACATGACGGACGCGGGGGGCGTGACCAGAATTCCTATCCGGGGAATTCTCGCTGACTGCTGCGCCTGAGCTGAAACGGGAAGAGCCAAGAGCATCGAGCAAAAAGCTCGCCGCGTGATTTTTTTAGTCATGATTTTCTCCGTTAACAATTTCAGCCCGAGGCTGATCCGCCTATGGCGGAGCCTGTTTCAGCCGTATCCGCCAAAGGACGGATCAGCCCCAAATTTCCGCAAAAGGACGGACCAGCCTTAAATTGCGTGGCTGGGTTTGGCTGAGGCTGATCCGCCTTAGGCTGAGCCTATTGCCTTCTTAAGACTCACCCATCACTTTTTTCATCCGTTCGACGATATCCGGCGGCTGATGAATTACTTCCTTCGCCAACGCTTCGAGCCGCTCGCCGCTCACCGGCGCGATTTTCCATTGACGCTTCTTCGCTTCAGCGACGAATTCGCCATCCTTCAACATATTCAGATAAGCATCGCGCAAAAGCTTCACGCGATCGGTTGGAATTCCCGGCGTAGCGAGAATCGGCCGGCCAAACGCGCCGGGGCCGAGCACGACGCGCGCCAGACGTTTTTTTGCCTCCATGCCTTTGTCGTTTTTTTCCTGGTCCATCAACTCCCAGATCGTCGGAACGTCGGGCAAACGTTGATTGCGCTTGTTGCCGGTCTGAACGAGAAATCTAACGAAGCCGTTCCTCGCCCAAGTTTTTCCCGGCTCGCGCCCGAAAAACGCGCTGATTGTCGTGCCGCGGCAGTGAATCTCGGTTTTCTCCACTGCGAGGTCGACGTCAGCGGCGCCGGGATAGCCGGTGACCATGTTGAGTTTAACGCCGAACACTTCTTCGAGCAGTTTCGGAATATAAAAGCCGGTGCTGCCGACTCCCGACGCACCGCAACGCGGCGCTTCACTAGCTTTGCGCAGATCGAGCAGCGTCTTGTACGGTTGATCCGAGCGCATGAAAAACAGCTCGTCGTTTTCCTCCGGCGTGCCGATCCAAGTAAACTTCGCCCAGTCGAATTGCACTTCCTTGCGGCCCAGCAATTGGGCGAAATAAATCGGCGCGGTCACCGCGCCAAGTGTAAGCCCGTCGGGTTTGGCGATGCTGTAGACATAATTCGCCGCGGTGATGGAACCGCCGCCGGGCATGTTTTGGACGAGGATCTCCGGCTTGCCGGCAATTTGTTTCGGCAAATGCTGCGCCACCACGCGCGCATAAAGATCGCTCGCCGCGCCGGCGGAAGCGCCGACGACGATCTTCATCTGTTTGCCTTTGTAGAAGTCGCTTTGGGCTTGTGCGCTTGAAATAGTCAACATCAGAAGGGAGTGGACGAGTGCGGCGCAAGCGTTTTTCCGAAACCTCCTCGCCCTCCCTTGGAGGGAGAGGATTAGAGGTGAGGGTGGTGTTTCACGCGTGACGCACGGACCCTCACCCTCGCCCTCTCCCGCAAGCGGGCGAGGGAACGGAAAAGATGAATCGAACGATTTATGATCCATAAAACTAAAAATGATCTTGAACATTCGAACTATCTCCGCTTGCGCTTGGGCGCATACTTCGCTTCGAACTTACTCAACTCGGTCATGCCCGTCGCATCCCACGGCAGTTTCGCCCCGCCCGTAAAAGGTGTGTCAGGATGCGCCAGCACAAACTCATCCCAAGCACGCATGTCTTTCTTTTTGAATTCTTGAAAGAACGACCAGGCGGCAACTTTCAAAACTTGATCGGGTAAAAACGTGTACCACGCCGCGTTGAGGCCGAGCGCTTTATGTTCGGCAAATGTCAACGCGCGCGGCAATTGCCCTTTCATCGCCGAGAACGGGCCTTTGACGACTTTGCGCGCGCGCTTGATCTCGGCCACCGAATGCGGCGATTCGAACTGCACCCAGTCCGCGCCGCCGTCACTTTCGTACAATCGCAAACGCTTGAGCAGCTCGGCCATGCCGCCATTGACCGCGTTGCGCGCGTAACACTGCGCCATGATCACGAAGTCCCGATCGATTTCATTCTTGGCGTCCACCGCGACGCGATAGCGTGTCACCGCCTCTTCGCGGGAGATGACGGAAATGCCCGCCGAACCAGTGCGCCGTTTCTGATCGAGCGGTTGGTCGTCGAGACGAAGCCCAGCGAGGCCGGCTTCGATGCATTCTCTCACCAGCCGGCGCACCGCCATGATGCCGCCATGCCCGGTGTCGCCGTCGAGGATCACCGGCATCTTGACGCTCTTGGCGATCCACTTGGCGAATTCCACGCATTCGGTCATCGAGAGAATCCCGAGATCGGGTTGGCCGGTGTAGTTGCCGCCGGTGATGCTGGTGCCGACGAAGCAGGCTTCAACGCCATTAGCCTCCATGATTTTCCCGTGAAACGCGTTGGGCGCGCCGAGCACGGCGAGAACTTTATGCTTGCGGCACAGTAATTGGCGCAATTTAGTTGTCGGTTTCATGGCGCATACCGCCGATAATATTTTACCGCGTTATCCCAAAACAGTTTTTTCTTATCTTCTTCCTTGAGCTTCCAGCCCAGCACGGTTTCGACGGTGACTGGAAACCAACTTTCGCCGTGCGGATAGTCCGAGCCGAACATGAGGATGTCGGGGCCGAGCAGATCGATGACACTTTGGGTGATCGCTTCGCCTTCGGAGACTTCGATGCTCTGAAAGTAGCGCCCACCGGTGACGTAGTCACGAATGGTTTGTTCCAAACGCGGCAGAGCTTCCGGGCAGAGCTTAGTGTGTTCTTCCAGCCGACTCACCCACGACGGCAGCCAGCCGTGACCCGTGTTGTAGCAAAGTGATTATGTCAGGGGTTAACGGCATTGCCGTTAACCCCTGACATAATCACTTTGCTACAACACCAACCGCGCGAATTGTTGACTTCCACCTATGAACATGATTTTTCTCTAAGTTCTAATCGAAGACTCAGGAGGATTCGTATGGCAAGAATGCTGATAGCCGGCGAGTTGGTCGACTCGGAGAGCGGCGAAACAACAATAATTAAAAATCCGGCGACTGGAGAGGTCGTCGACAACGTTCCCAAAGGAACCATCAAAGATATTCGGCGGGCTATCGATGCCGCCAAGGGCGCGCTGAAGAAATGGTCGACCATGGCGCCGTCCAAGCGCGGTGCGATTCTACTCGCCGCGGGCCATACGATTCTCCAACGAGAAAAAGAGCTCGCCACCTTGTTGACCAAAGAACAAGGTAAACCGATGCGCGAGTCGATTCTGGAAATCCGCCGCTTCGTGCATACCCTCGATCATTACGGCGGCATGGCGAAAACCATGCGCACCAGCGCGGTCATGCTCGACACCGGCCGCCATGGTTTGGTGATGCGCAAACCGTTAGGCGTTTGCGGTTCGATTGTACCGTGGAATTTCCCGGTTTCGTTAATGGGCAATAAATTAGGACCAGCGTTGCTCTCCGGTAACTGCGTCGTCGTCAAACCAGCCGGTACCACGCCGCTCACCGATTTGGCCACCTGCGAGATCATCGACAAGGCGATCCAAGACGCCGGCGGCCCCAAGGGCGTTTTGAATTGCGTCACCGGCCCCGGCAGCGTGGTCGGCGAAGAGTTGCTGGTCAATCCGATCGTTAGAAAAATCGGTTTCACCGGCGCTACCGACACCGGCCGCCGGGTCATGCAGGCAGCCTCAGCCGACTTCAAGCATGTAACTTTGGAACTGGGCGGCAGCGATCCGATGATCGTCTGCGACGACGCCGATATCGATCGCGCCGTCAGCGCCGCCTCCGTTGGCCGCTTTTTCAATTGCGGCCAAGCCTGCCTGGCGGTGAAGCGGCTTTACCTATTCGACAGCATCGCCGATGATTTCATCGCCAAGCTGGTCGAGAAAGCGAAAAAAATCAGCATCGGCAACGGTCTCAAGGCTGGCGTCCTGATGGGCCCGCTGCATACAAAAGAACAGCGACAAGAAGTCGAAGATCAGGTCGAAGACTCGGTCAAACGCGGCGGCAAGTTGGTCTTCGGCGGCAAGCGGCCCGCCGGCGAAGATTACGACAAAGGTTTTTACCTGCAACCGACCATCGTCGCCGATGTCGACCCAGCCTCACGCATGATCCAAGAGGAAGTCTTCGGTCCGGCGCTGCCAATCGTGCGGGTGAAGACTTTGGACCAAGCGATCGAACATGCCAACGGCTCGATCTTCGGCCTTGGCTCGTCGATCTGGACCCGCGATATCAACCGCGCCATGTACGGCGCGGAAAATATCGAAGCCGGTTACACCTGGGTCAACTCGGCGCAGATCATCTATGACGAACTGCCCTTCGGCGGCGTCAAGCAGAGCGGCCTGGGCAAAGAGCATGGTGACGAGGCGATCGATTACTACACCGATTCCAAATCGGTGGTGATCGCCACCGATGTCGGCGGCGAGATCATCGGCGGCGAGTAAGCCGCGAAGCGGATTCCAGATTACATATTCCAGATTCCAAATTTGGAATATTGAATTTGGCATCTGGAATTGTGACCATGAATGTAGACCTGCCAGACATCTACAACGCCGCCACGACCTTCGTCGATGAAAACATCGCGCAAGGTCGTGGCGGCAAGGTTGCGATCTACTATCAAGATCAAAAGATCACCTACCAAGAAGTTTTCGAAAACGTCAATCGTACCGGCAACGCGCTGAAAGATCTCGGCATCGAGATCGAGCAGCGCGTTCTCGTCATTCTGCCGGATTCACCCGAATTCGCTTATTCCTTCTTCGGTGCGATCAAGATCGGCGCCGTCGCCGTGCCGACCAATCCTTGGATGTTCGCCAAGGATTACGAATATCTGATCAACGACAGCCGCGCCCGGGCCATTGTCGTGCACGAGTCGACGCTGCCCGAGATCGAAAAGATCTGGGACAACACGCCTTTCTTGAAACATGTCATCGTCGTCGGCAAGCCGAAGGGTAAAGCGCTCTCCTACGAGAATTTAATCGCCAAAGCATCGGACAAACTCGAAGCGGCAAAAACCTTGAAAGACGATGTCTGCTTTTGGGGCTATACCTCGGGCAGCACCGGCAGCCCTAAGGGCGCCGTCCATTTGCAGCACGACATGATCACGATCAGCGATCTGTTCGTCGAACCGGTGCTGCAGATGAAAGAAAACGATCTGTGCTTCTCGGCGTCGAAAATGTTTTTCTCCTACGGCTTGGGCAACTCTCTCTACTTTCCTTTCCGTTTCGGCGCCTCCACCGTGCTTTGGCCGGAGAAGCCGGAGCCGGAAAAAATTCTCCAAGTAATAGACAAGTACAAACCGACATTCTTTTTCTCGGTGCCGACGCTGTTCGCGCGTTTCCTGCGCATCGATAAGAAGTACGACATGAGATCGCTGCGCACTTGTCTTTCGTCGGGCGAACCTTTGCCACCGGCGCTGTTTCATCAATGGAAAGAGCGCACCGGTTTGGAACTACTCGACGTCGTCGGCTCCACCGAAGCGACCCATGATTTCTTGGCCAATCGACCTGGTCGGGCGAAAGCCGGCAGCAGCGGCGAAGTGACGCCGGCGTTTGAAGCGCGCATCGTCGACGACAACGGCCACGACGTGCCCATTGGTGAAGTCGGCAATTTAATGGTCAAAGGCGACGCCACCGCGCCGTTTTATTGGAACAAGCACGAACAGACCAAGCGCATGATGCAGGGCGAGTGGTTGAAGACCGGCGATACTTATTACCGCGACGCCGACGGTTATTACTGGTACTGCGGCCGCTCCGACGACATGATGAAGGTCGGCGGTCTGTGGGTTTCGCCCATCGAGATCGAAAACACTTTGATGGAACACCCGGCGGTGCTCGAATCCGGCGTGGTGGCGGACGAAGACGCCGACGGTTTGCTCAAGCCGAAAGCTTTCATCCTGCTCAAGAGCGAATATAAAGCCAGCGACGCGCTCAAAGTCGAATTACAGAATCACGTCAAGAGCAAACTCCAACCGTATAAATATCCGCGCTGGGTCGAGTTCGTCGACGACCTGCCGAAAACCGTGACCGGAAAAATTCAACGCTTCCGTCTGCGCACTAAACAATAATTCGAATTCGCCAAGGAGATTTTATGGCCACCAACATCAAAGAGCTCAAAGAGCAGCTCGCTTATTCCTGCAACATCCTCGCGAACGAAGGCCACTGGGACAACATCCTAGGCCATGTGTCGGTTAGAATCCCTGGGCAGAATAAGATTCTCATGAAGCCGCACAGCTTCGGCTTCGAAGAAATCCGGCCGCAGCATATTATCGTGGTCGATATTGAATCCGGCAAAAAAACCGACGGCAAGTTCGAGCGCCACTCAGAAGTTTTTATCCACACGGAAATCATGAAGGCACGCAAGGATGTCAACTGCGTCGTCCATTCGCATCCACCCTACGCCACCGCCTTCGGCGCCTTAGGCCAAAAGCTTCGCCCGATCAGCCATGAAGGAAATATTTTCTACGAGGGTCTGCCCACCTTCGATTACACCACAGCGTTAATTCGCACGCCGGAACTCGGTGTCGAAGTTGCGAAAAGCCTCGGCAACTACCGCGGCGTGCTGATGAAAAATCACGGCTCAACAGTCGTCGGGCCGACCATCGAAGTGGCGACACTGTATGCAATTTTCTTAGAAAAAGCCGCGCGCATTCAGCTCATGGCCACCGCGTCGGGCGATCCTTCTTGGACCAGCGATGCCGAAGCCGCGGTCAAGTACGAGCAGATCTACACGCCGCACCGCTTGGATTCCATGTGGGACTATTTCGTGCGCCGGGCCAAGAAGCTGCGCAAGTTGTAGGGGCGACTGGTCGGTCGGCGTTGCGGGTCTACCTGGTTGCCGTTCCTTTGAAGAATCCCTGCTTGTCCAGCTCGGCGACGAAGCGCATGTCCGTGAAATCGTCGGGTTTGGCGTTCTTGGCTGCCGGATCGCCCACTGAAACATCGGCAAGAACGTTTTCCATGCCTTTGCGTGTGATGTAGGGCGGGTATTCCAGGTTATCGCGGAACTGGTTGTAAGTATCCTCGGCGATTTCAATCTCTTTGACACGCAAATATTTCTGAATCATTTTCAGCGCCGCGGCTTTGTTGTTGCGAAAAATTTGCACGCCCTCGGCGTACGAGCGGACCACACGGCGGACGGTTTCTTCATTGGCTTTGATATAACTGCGGCTGGCGCCCACCGCCACCGAGACGAACTCCGGTCCGTCTTTGGCGAGGTTCATCAGTTCGTTCAATCCCGCCTTGCGCGCTCGGCTGTTGGTCGGCGGCGAAACCACGCCGGCATCGACCTGGCCGGTCATCAATGCGGTTAAAATATTCGGCACTTCCAACAACGGCAGGATTTGATAATCGCTCTGCTTCAACCCGCCCGAGTTGAGCGCGAACAGCGCCGAAGTGTGGGTCGAAGAACCGACCCGGGTGATACCGATTTTTTTACCGCGCAAATCGGCGATCCGTTTGATTTCCGGTTTAGCCATCAAAGAAAAAACCTGCCGGTTGGTGGCGCCGACGACAAAAGCGATGTTGGCGCCTTTCAAATTCGCCTGCACTTGATTGGCGCCGTCCATGTAGGAAAAACCGATCTCGCCGGCGAGAATCGCTTGGATGCCGCGAGAGCTCGACGCGATGTGCAGCAACTCGACATCCAAGCCGTTCTTTCTAAACAACCCTTCTTGCTGGGCCATGAACATGCCGCTTTGGGCGCCGGTGACCGCCGTCCAGTTGATCCGCACCTGGGTTTGCGCCCAGGCCTGAGCCGACAGCAGCAGGATAAATACGGTCGCGGCGATTTTTCCAGTTAGGCTTTTCATGTTTCTCCTTGGCGTTAAGACTGGCTCAAAGGTAACAATTCGCGGTGCTAATTCAACCCGTTTGGCAAGCTACAAAAACCGTGTTAGAAACGGCGCCATGAGCAAAAAAGTTCATCTCACGCTCGCCGTTGGCGACTACGAAAGCATCCGCGCGCTCAAAGAAGGCACGGTGAAAGCCGACGGCATCGAGCTCACCGTGATCACCGATATGAATTCGGATGTGCGCCACTGGCGCATGCTGAGAAATCGCGAGTTCGATTGCGCTGAGCTATCGATGTCGAATTATTTAATGGCCAAATACATCGGTTTGCCGTTCACCGCCATTCCAGTTTTCCTCCACCGCCGGTTTCGCCACGGTTTTATTTTTTTGAACGCCAACAAGGCCATTACCAAGCCGAGCGATCTGATCGGCCGCAAAGTCGGCCTGCGCAATTTCCAAGCGACGGCGAATTTATGGATTCGCGGCATTCTCGAACATGAACATGGCGTGCCCCACAAAAGTATCAACTGGCTCAAACAAGACGACGAAGAGGTCGACTGGACGCCGCCAGCGGATTTAGAAATTCACCGCATTCCAGCCGGAAAAAGTATCGAGAAAATGTTGGTCGAAGGTGAAATCGACGCGCTGATTCATCCAGAACTGATCCAGCCCGTTCTCGACAAAGACCAGCGCGTTACCCGGCTGTTTCCAAACTATCGGCAACTGGAAATGGATTACTTTAAACGCACGGGAATTTTTCCGATCATGCACACCACCGCGATCAAGCAAGAGATCGTCGACAAGTATCCCTGGGTGCCGATCAATCTCTACCAAGCTTTGGAAGCGTCGAAGAAAGCCGCGTATAAGCGCATGGAAAATCCCCGCATCGTGCCGCTCGCCTGGTTTCGCTCGTTCTTGGAAGAACAGGAAGAGGTGCTCGGCACCGATCCATGGGTTTACGGCCTAGGCGAGGTCAATCGCAAGGCGCTGGAAACCTTGATGCTGTATTCACAAGAGCAAGGGCTTCTGGGCAGAAAAATGGCCCTCGACGAACTGTTTATCAATACGGAGGCGCACTCTTAATCATGGCTGTAAACAACGTCGCAATCGTTGCCGGCGTCGGGCCTGGCACAGGAGCGTCATTGGCGCGCGCCTTCGCGCGTGAAGGCTATGCCGTTGGCTTATTATCGCGCCATGCCCAATCGAGCGAGCCGGTGGCCAATGATATTCACAACAGCCGCGGCAAAGCGCTGTTCGTCGCCACCGATGTAACCGATCGCCAGAGCGTCAACGATGCCGTGGCAAAAATTCGCGAAAAGTTCGGACCGATCAGCGCCTTTGCCCACAACGCCAGCGGTTATGGCCGGGCGTCATTCCTAGAAATGGACCCCGAGCAGGTGCGCCAATCCTTCGAAGCCAACGTCATGGGCGCGGTCTATCTGGCCCAAGCGACGATTCCCGACATGCTTAAAATTGGCCATGGCTTCATCGCCTTGACCGGCGCCACGGCATCGCTGCGCGGCCGGGCCGGCTTCGCGCCCTTGGCCATCGGCAAGTCGGGGCTGCGCATGCTCGGCCAATCCTTGGCGCGGGAATTCCACCCAAAAGGTATCCACGTCGTCCACGTCATCGTCGATGGCCAGATCGACACGCCGAAGCTTCGGACCAGAGAGCCTAAACGCGCCCTCGATACGGTTATTCCCCCAGGCGCCATCGCCGATTCGATCATCGCGTGCCTCAAACAACCGGTTAACGCTTGGACTCAAGAAATCGATCTGCGCCCCGCTGTCGAGAATTTCTAGCGGATTGATCTTACAGCGTTATTGTCGTAGATTCCCGACACCTATTGTATGCACCGGAGCCATTCAAAAAATGGCTTCAGGTAAGGAGGGGCTATGTTCGGCAAGGGCGTATTTCAAGAAGAAGAAAACCTACTGCGGGATATCATTCGCAGCGTCGACAAAAAGATCGATTTTTCCGCTAAAGAAGGTGAAGGCACCAAGTTCATCGTCCGTCTCAAACTGCGCAATCACGAAGGCGATGTGATGCTCGACCTGGAAGATCTCAAAGCCGCGAAGAAAGACATGATCCGGCGCCATCAGGTCAGACAAAAAATCAAAGCCCGCAGCGAGCACTTGGACGAGACTCGTTACGGTCATGACATCATGGGCCGGCAAACTGCGAGAATGCTGAAAGCGGCGCCGAAACTCGAACCGATGGCGCAGCGTGGCGGCTTCGGCCGCGGTGGACCGCGCCGATAATTTTTCATCGCCGACATCATAATAATAATTAATTCCAATCAGTGACCGCAGAGGCGTCATGGGAAAAGCGCAACTGATTCGCCACGCCTTGGCTCAGCATGGACAGCTGATCATGCCCGGCGTCTACGATGCCCTAAGCGCCAAAATCGCCGCCCGCGCCGGTTTCGAAGTTGTTTTCATCACCGGCTACAGTCTTTCGGCGACGCTTTTGGGCGAGCCCGATTTCGGTTTATTAACCCAAACCGAAGTCGTCAGCGCGGCCCAGCGAATCTGCTCGGTGATCGACACACCGGTGATCGTCGATGCCGACACGGGCTATGGCAATGCCATTAACGTCATGCGCACGGTGCAGGATTTGATCCGTGCCGGCGCTGGCGGAATGTTTCTCGAAGATCAAGTCTGGCCCAAGCGCTGCGGCCATATGAAGGGGAAACAGGTTATCCCACTTGACGAGCAGGTAAAAAAGCTTAAAGCCGCGGTGGAAGCCAAAGGCGATAATGATTTTTTCATCGTCGCCCGAACCGACTCGCGCCAAGCTCTGGGTCTTGATGAAGCGATCAAGCGCGGTAAGGCATTCAAAGATGCCGGCGCCGACGCGGTTTTCATCGAGGCGCCTGAATCCAAAGAGGAAATGAAAGAGATTTCCCGCCAAGTGGCCGGTCCGCTGGTTGCCAACATGCTGGAGCGCGGCGTCACACCGCTGATGGAACCCAAAGAACTAAAAGAATTAGGCTTTGATTTGGTTGTTTGGCCCCTGGCGCCGCTCTATTCGGTCGCCAAATCGTTGACCGATGTTTATACGACGCTTAGACGGGATGGCTCGACTCTGGCTATTTTGGATAAGCTTATGCCATTCGATGAGTTCAATGGTATCGTCGGCCTCAACGAAAAATACGCTCTCGACGCAAAATATAAAAGCTAGTTATGTAAAAGTGAAAACGTTATAGCCGCATCGGCATTAACACGTACAGATAGCCATCGACACCGCTCTTGCGGATCACACTTGGGCTAAGTTCGTCCTTAAGTTCAATATCGATCTCACCGTCGCCGGTCAGCACGCCCAAAACATCCATCAGGTAGCGTGCATTGAAGCCGATGGAAATAGTTTTACCTTTGTAATCCGCTTCAATATCTTCCACCGCCTCGCCTAAGTCAGGATTGTTCGCCGAGATTGCGACTTTACCGTTGGTGAACTCCATGCGCACGCCCTTATAACGCTCGCTGGAAAGAATCGACACCCGGCGCAAAGCTTGCAGCAACTCGTCATGATCGAGCTTAGCGATGTTTGGATTACCCTGGGGAATCACTTTCGTGTAGTCGGGAAATTCGCTATCGATCAAGCGCATAAACAGCTCGACCTTGTCCTTGATGACTAACCCCATGTTTTCTTTGAATCCCAAGGAAACCACACCGTCATCGCTGCTCTCCAGCAGCTTTTTGAGTTCGGCCAATCCTTTGCGCGGCAGGATCACACCTTTGGTCAAACCGAGAGAACCGAGAGTTTTTTCTTCGAAGGCTAAGCGATGGCCGTCGGTGGCGACCATTTTCACGTTGCCGTTATCACCCTGTTCGATAAACACACCGGTCAAGCCATAACGGGTTTCATCACTGGAAACCGAAAAGATCGTTCGCTCGATCATTTGCCGCATGGTCGAAGCCGGCGTGGTCGATAAACCCTGACTATCGAATTTGGGAAACTGGGGAAATTCCTTGGCATCCATGCCGACGATTTTAAAAACCGATTTACCGCTGCGGATTTCCACCCAATCGTTATCTAAACGCTTCAATTGCACTTGGTCATTACGCACTTCACGAATAATTTCGTAAAGTTTTTTCGCGCTGACCGTGACCGTTCCTTCTTTGACGACATCGCCTTCGACCGCCCCACGAACGCCGATCTCAAGGTCGGTAGCGGTAATGCGAATTTCTTTTTTTTGCGCTTCAATCAGGACGTTAGCAAGGATCGGCATCGTATTACGCCGTTCGACAATGCTCTGTGTCCAATAAAGCGTTGCGAGGAGATCTCCGCGCTTGGCTTTAATTTCCATACTGCCTCCCCTAACTTCTATTTTTTAATATATATATAATAATTAGTAGTAATAGTAGGGGTTGTGGATAAAGCACAGAAACGCTTTTACTGAATCAAATCGGCAAGCTACCTTGTGACTTCGGTAAGGTCGAAATCTGTTCTTTTCACTTTAACCTAAGCGTGAACGCGTTTAGTCCATACAAGTTAACAGTTCACCTGCCAGTTAATCACAGGTTGTTCACATATTTTTACGGATGTTAAGATTTATTTCGAGCTTCTCAATGGTGTTGAGCATGTGGGGATCTTCTTTGATTTTTCGCTCAATGGTTTTTGACGCGTGAATCACGGTGGAGTGGTCGCGGCCGCCAAATTTATCGCCGATCGTTGGGAATGAAGTTTCGGTGTGCTTGCGGCACAAGTACATGGCCATCTGGCGCGGCAGAGCGATGTTTTGGGTACGCCGTTTGGCTTTGAGATCGCCAATCTTGATATTGAAATAATCGCAAATGGTTTTTTGAATGCTCTCGATGGTGACTTCGCGCTCGGAGCTTTTCAGACTGTGGACTAGAACTTCTTTAGCGAAATCGATGGTGATCAAAGTCTTGGTCAGCGAAGAAAAAGCTTCCAGACGTGTCAAAGATCCTTCCAGCTCGCGCACGTTGGAATCGATATTCGAAGCCAGGAAGATCGCCACGTCGTGGGGCAGCAGCACATGCTCGGCTTCAGCCTTTTTCTGTAATATCGCCACCCTGGTTTCCATATCCGGCGGCTGAATATCGGCGATCAAACCCCATTCGAAGCGATTACGCAGGCGATCTTCAAGGCCGGGAATCTCTTTGGGGAATTTATCCGAGGTAATGACGATCTGTTTATGCGATTCGTAAAGCGAGTTGAAGGTGTGAAAGAACTCTTCTTGAGTTCTTTCCTTGCCGGCGATGAACTGGATATCGTCGACGATGAGAATGTCGACGTTGCGAAATTTCTTTTTGAATTCGTCCATCTTATCGCGCCGAAGCGATGCGATCAGCTCGTTCATGAAGGATTCAGAACTGAGGTAGGCAATTTTTAAGCCTGGCTTTTGCGCCACCGCGCGGTGACCGATGGCGTTGATCAAGTGCGTCTTGCCGAGACCGACACCGCCGTAGATAAACAGCGGGTTGTAATGTTCGCCAGGCTGATTGGCCACCGCCATACAAGCCGCATGAGCGAATTGATTACTCGCACCTATAACGAAGTTATTGAAGGTATACTTCTGGACGAGATTATTTTTATTGAGGGCTGGCTGTGCCGATGGTGTTGGTTCCTTTTGCAGCTTTTTTTCTTGTCTCGCCGCAGATGCGGGTTGCTCTAACTTGGCATTGATTTCGAATGTCACCGTTACGTCATGTTTGCTGATCGAAGTTAGAGCCGTTTCGATTTGCCGTAAATAATGTTCGGTCAACCAATCGCGAAAAAATTTATTCGGCACCGCCAAAACGATTTCATTTTTATTTTTTGCCGCGAAACGAACTGGCTTGAACCAGGTATCGAAGTTTTGTTTACCAATCCGCTCTTTTATTTCGGCCAGGGCATCAGCCCAAAGTTCTTCCATAGTTTTATCGTTAAGAGACTGAATTTATGTAAAAACCCCGAAAAATAGTTACGCACAAAGTTATCAACAGCTGTTGATAACTTTGTGCGGGTCAAAAGACGCGTGTATTATGAAAAACGGAAGCCGCATCAATCAGTCGAAAGCTGGTGAGTTTTCTCTTCGTTCGCGGTTGGCGTGGTTGTGACCCGTTGCAAACCATAAGAAAGAAAAAAAATTCACCGTCAAAAAAAATAAACGTAGAAATTATTTTCACTGTGTTTCGGAAGGATTTGTAATAGTCCTTTTCAAATTCTATTGCAAGAAAAAAACTCTAAGAAAAAATAATTTTATCACGATAATTTATTGACGGTGCAAGATCGCGATGTTAGCACTGTTGACGCGCAGCTTATGACAAACTCAGAAAAAAAATTTTCCCTTGCTTTACGTAGAATTCCTGGCGGCGTGAACAGTCCGGTGCGCGCTTGGAAGTCGGTGGGCGGCACGCCGCGCATGATTTCCCGCGGCAAGGGAAGCGCTATCTATGATTGCGATGGTAATCGTTACATTGACTTGGTCGGATCCTGGGGACCGTTGATTCTCGGCCACGCGCATCCGAAAATTGTCCAAATCCTCAAACAAACCGCGGCGCGCGGCACGACTTTCGGCGCGCCGACCTATGGCGAAGTCGAATTGGCCGAGTTGGTCACCAGCTTGATGCCGTCGATTCAGAAATTGCGGCTGGTGAGTTCCGGAACCGAAGCGACCATGAGCGCGATCCGGCTCGCGCGCGCTTTTACTCAGCGCACCAAGCTGGTGAAATTCGACGGCTGTTACCACGGTCACTCGGATGGCTTGTTGGTAAAAGCCGGCTCCGGCGTGGCGACTTTGGGTTTGCCGGATAGTCCTGGTGTGCCGCGGTCATTCGCTCGCGAGACTTTAACGGCGAAGTATAATGATATTCAATCGTTGCAAAAATTATTCGATCGTCACGGCAAGTCCATCGCTGCGCTGATCGTCGAACCGATCTGTGGCAACATGGGTGTGATCTTACCGCAGCCAGGGTTTCTCGCGGCGCTCAGAAAAATCACCCAACAGTATGGAACGCTACTGATCTTCGATGAAGTCATCACCGGTTTCCGCGTCGGGCTCGGCGGCGCGCAAAAACTGTTCAACGTTAAACCCGACTTGACCTGTTTAGGAAAAATCCTTGGCGGCGGCTTGCCCTTAGCAGCATTTGGCGGCCGGCGCGCGATCATGGATCAGTTGGCACCACTGGGGCCGGTGTACCAAGCAGGAACATTGTCAGGAAATCCCTTAGCGGTGGCCGCTGGAATGACTACATTGAAACTTCTGTCTCGTCCCGAAGTTTATGCACAACTAGACGCAAAGGGAAAACGGTTGGAAGAAGGATTCAGAAAAGTTCTCAGTAGGTACCAATTAAAAGCGACGATCAATCGCTTGGGCTCCATGCTGACGCTCTTCTTCGGCGTAGGTAAGGTTGATAACCCGGACGACGCCCGACATTGTGACCGGGAAATGTTCGCCCGTTATTTTCACGCCATGTTGGCTCGTGGGATTTATCTGCCGCCCGCGCCGTTCGAAGCGATGTTTGTATCCTTGGCGCATTCAAATAGCGATTTAGATAAGACAATCGCCGCATTCGACGACTGGATTAGAAAAACCCGGCGCGATTGAACCGCCAACCCCTTCATGCTAAAAAATCACCTCTGTGGGGGAAGAAGGGGAACACCCCGATAAGCGCCAAGACGACCAAGCTCCCTTCCTGCGCCGAGCGGGCTTATACTTAGGAGTAGCCTTCGAACTGCCAGGCACGATCATCGGTGGTCTGGTAGTAGGTTATTATCTCGACCAATACCTCGGCACGTCACCTTGGCTGCTGATCGCGTGCACCGCAATCGCGTTTGCCGGGGCCTTTGTAAGATTGGTGCGGTGGGCCAGGTTTTTTGCCCGCGAGCGCAATGGAAACGGCAGCGAAAAAGACGATACTGCGCATTGAGCTTTGGCATACGCTCTTGCTGCTAAGCCTGTGGGTTACGCTCGGAGCGAGCAAGTTCATCGATCCAACAGCATTACTCGTCGGCGGCGTGTTCATGGGCATCAACTTTCTCCTGCTCAGTTTCGGCGTCGCCATGGTGCTGACGCCGTTGGCCGGTAAAGGCCGAGTTAGAGTGGGAGTCGGGCTACTAGTTCTAAAGATTATTATTTTTCTCGGGCTTCTAACCGCACTGTTTTTTCGCTTTGATATAGACGCGCTTTCATTTGCTTTAGGATTTTCAACTTTGATCGTCGCCATCGTCATCGAAACATTGCGTAAAACGATTGCGTTAGGGACATAAGATTATGGAACATCCATTTACTTGGTATAACTGGCTACCCGAAGGCTTGCAGCATTCGCTTGGCGATCACACTTTTTTTGCCATCGTCGCCGTTTTGTTCTTGGTGCTATTTGCTGTAATGGCTCGTGGCGCCTTGGTCAAAGCGCAGGACGCCACGGTTCCGGCGGGTGAGCTTGGTTCGCGTAATATTGCCGAGTTGATCGTTCAACTGATCGTCAGTCAAAGCGACGCCATCATCGGCAAGGCCGGACGCAAGTACGTGCCGTTCTATGGAACGTTTTTCTTCTTCATTTTGACCAGCAACTTGATGGGACTCTTGCCCGGCTTCGGCGCGCCGACGGCTAATCTCAATACCACCATCGGTCTGGCTCTATGTTCTTTCATCGGCTACAACGTGATCGGCGTGCGCGAGCAAGGCATGAGCTATTTCAAACATTTCGTCGGCCCGATGACCAGCTTGCCCGGTAGCAGCATCATTTCCAAGCTCGCGTTCTTGCCCCTGCTGCTCATTTCCGTAATGTTTTTCTTTATCCTTGAGTTGTTTTCCCATGGGTTTCGGCCGGTTTCTCTGTCTTTACGTCTATTCGGTAACATGATGGGCGATCACCAAGTGATCGGCGCGTTTATCGGTTTGACCAAGTTGGTGGTGCCGGTAGCCTTTTACGTGATGGGGACACTGGTTAGTTTAATTCAAGCTTTCGTTTTCACATTGTTGAGCATGATCTACGTCGCCTTGGCGATCAGCCACGGCCATGACGAAGAACATGGACATGAGGCACATCACTAAGCGACGGGCCGTTGTGGAGAGGATGAGGAAAGAGGAGTGGCAGGCCTAAGACGCTGGAAAGGAGGAGGGATGAAGAAGCTGTTTGCCTTTTTTGCTATGCTGTTTTTGAGTTTGATGGCAACCGGGTTAGCCATGGCTGCCGAAGGCGCCGCCGCGGGCGGCGATGGGCAAGTCAAAGGCACGTTGGCACTGGCCGCTGGTATTGCCGTCGCGCTCGCTTCCTTTGGCGCCGCTTTGGGCCAGGGCCGTGTTGGCGCAGCCGCGATGGAAAGCATCGGACGCAATCCGAACGCCGCCGACAAGCTGTTCTTGCCGCTGGTTCTAACCTTGGCGTTGCTCGAAGCGTTGGCGCTCTATGGTTTCGTTATCGCGATTCTCTTGCAGGGAAAGATCTAATTACTGAATCGCTCGAATCGAGAAGGGGTGGGGGGAATTCTCCCCACCCCTTTTTTATTAGCTTGGCAATTGCACTGCGTACAAGTGGACTTGGGTATAGCGCAGAAGTTCTTCTAGAGTGTGGAGCTTGTAGGGTTTCAAATAGAAAATATCTTTGATGCCAGTGTTGACCAGCACTTTGAGGCAGTGAATGCACGGCGTGTGGGTAATATAGATAGCGCCGTCCTTAATAGTGGAGCCGTTTTTCGCCGCTTGGGCGATGGCGTTCATCTCCGCGTGAATGGTGCGAAAGCAGTTCTGCTCGGTGTCGCCATTGGGCGTCTTCGATTCGTAGATCAGACAACCGACATCGGTGCAGTGGGGCATACCGGCTGGTGCTCCATTATAACCTGTCGCGAGAATGTTTTTGTCGCGCACGATCACGGCGCCGACTTTGGCCCGGGTACAGGTCGAACGCTCGGCCACCTGTAAGGTGATGGTCATGAAATATTGATCCCAGCTCAATCGTTCGCTCATGTTTTAATCCGCTTTGGCGGCGAGGGTGACTTTGTCGCCGATCTTGGCACCGGTGCGCTGCCGCGCGCTACCTTTATTAAGCGCAATCTCGAGCAGGCCCCAGCTGTTGAATACACAGGCGAATTCGCCGGCGCCGACCATCGAATAGTTAGCCGAAATACCGCCGACCTCGACCGGACCGAGGGAAATGCGCATCCGATCTTTTGCGAGGCCGGTCAATTCGCGCTCGCGGATGTTGACGAATAGATTGCCGAAGTTGTCGATGTAAATGATCTCCCCCTCGATGCGTTGATCTCGGCGCATCGGCTTGGGGATGATGAGATCAACAAAGCTGTCCAGTTTCTCACCGAACTCGGTGGCCGGTACGCCGAGTGATAGATGTGCCGCTACCGGCGCGAAGACTTCTCTGGCGTGAAATGTGTTGCTGGTCGGGTGAAGCTGGAAATCTATGTTCGACAGCAGCGTGATGCTGCTCGGTTGTTTGCGCTCAAAGGCGACGCTCAGCACGCCATTGTCCGGTCCGATGTAGAAACTGCCGTCGAATTCGATCAGGATCGGCCGGCGCGAGCTGCCGACACCGGGGTCGACGACGACAACGTGAATGGTGCCGGGCGGAAAATAGCGAATCGAGTGTTGCAAGATCAATGCGCCCGCCATGACATTCTGCGGCGGCACACCGTGGGTCAAGTCGATCACATGGGCATCGGGATTGATCGCGTAGATCACCCCTTTCATGATTCCCACGAAAGAATCCTGATAGCCAAAATCGGTGGTAAGCGTAATCAGCATAGCCTAAAGCGCAACATCAGCGCTAGTGTAGAACGAATCCAACCATTCAGCAAAAGGATTTTCACTCAAGTTCGGTCAAGCCGGCAGACTAATCAAGAAATCGCCCTAGCGTCAAGTTACGGAGGAGTGCTTCTTTTCGCATGTTTCGTCCTCTGGTGCATCGCAACTACGCGCTCTTTTGCTCGAATGACTTGATCGCGTCGGTGGGCTAATTCGTCCGCGAAGGACATTTATACTGATAGCGGGCGAAATCACCGGCTCGCCCATCGCTATGGGCATAATCGGCTTTGACTTCGCGCACATCGTCGGCCCGTCTCTCGGCGGGTTGTTGATTCTCTGGATCGGCGAAGGTTTGGGTTTGCCGGTCACCGCGCCGGGCATCGGAACGGTGTTGTCGCTCATCGTCCTTGGCATTTTGAAAGAACGTTGGGAGCGCAAAATATTGCTCTGGTATTCCGCCAAGCCGACGCCGTTGTTGCTGATGCTATTTGTTTATCGCGGGCTCTCAGGCTGTCGATCGTAGTGCTCGGCTAGCTCGGCTGGCCGACCAAGAAAACGGCGGAGAAAATTTTATAGTTCTTCCAAGACCGCGGCGAACAGCAACGGCACCATGATCTCCATGTGGCCGGTGAGATGGTAACCCTTGCCGCCGTTCATGGTCGGGCGGTTAACCACATTGGTCAGCGGCCGGTAGTGCTGCAAGAAATCGAGATTGACCGTGGTTAGGTTGCCAACGGGATTGCCGAGATTGCGCGCAAGACTGACCGCCTTTAAGAAAACTTCCGGCAGGATCACCGCCGAACCGAAATTCAAATAAATGCCGCGATCCAAGGTCGCCACCACCGAGGTCAGCGTGCGAAAGTCGCGCAAACTGCAATCGCCGAGCGCTTTGCCGTCGGCTTTGGGATGCATATGAATGATGTCGGTCCCGATGGCAATGTGCGACGTAACTGGTATACCCAATCTCGCGGCGGTCGCGAGAATGCTCAACTTTCGGTGCGGCAAACGATTCTTGTTGATCGCTTGGCCCACTGCGGCGCCGATGCCTAACTGGTTTTTCGAGCCTTCGCCAATCGCTTGATTGATAAACGCGCCGGTTTCTTCGCCCATGCCGAAGCTGCCGTCGGTTAACGTTGCGGCAACATCTTCCGACGTCTCGCCCATAAACGCGAGTTCGAAGTCATGGATCACGCCGGCGCCGTTGAGCGCGATGGCGTGGATAATCCCACGTTCCATGAAGTCGATAATCAATGGACTCAAGCCGACTTTGATGGGGTGCGCGCCCATGCCGAGAAGCACGGTTTTTTTCTGCCGATGGCAATCGGCGATCTTGCGCGCGATCGCTTTTAAATTCTGCGCCGCGAGGATGTCGGGCAGGCCGCGGATGAACGCGCGTACGCTTAAGCCTTTGTTAATTTTCTTGCCGAGCAGAGCGGTCTGAACTTTGCTGAACCGTTTGCTGACCGGATAGGTGCGAACTTTGCTGAAGTCCAAGGGTTTGAATCGTTTGGGCGGCATGCACTTATTTCGCGGCGAAAAGTTTTTGGTCGACGATGTCGCAGAGCACATGGCCGACGAGAATGTGGGTTTCCTGGATGCGCGCGCTATTTTTGCCCTCGCCGGCGCGCAGCAGGTAATCGACGTTGCCGACCATCTTGCCGCCGCTGCCGCCGGTGAGACCGATGGTGGAGATCTTAAACTGTTTACAGGTTTCAATGGCGGCTAGCACGTTGGGTGAATTGCCGCTGGTGGAAATCGCGAGCGCAATATCGCCGGCTTTGCCGAGGGCTTGAATCTGCTTGACGAAAATTTGCGAGTAATCGTAATCGTTGCCGATGGCGGTCAACGCCGAAGTGTCGGTGGTTAACGCCAGCGCCGGCAGCGGCGGCCGTTCGATTAAGAAACGGTTAGTGAATTCCGCAGCGATATGTTGCGCGTCGGCGGCGCTGCCGCCGTTGCCGAAGAGTAAAAGTTTGTTGCCGCTCTTAAACGCCGCGATGACGGCGTCGATGGCTTGCATCAAGGTGTCGATATTATCGCGCAGGAAAGCTTGCTTGACCCGGATGCTTTCGTCGAAAGCGTTGACGATGGCGTCTTTCATGCGCTTTTTTCGTAGTGCTTGGACATTTGGCTGGAAACGCCTTTTTTCGCCAAGGCTTGGTCGAACCACTGGCGCACGATCAACTCTTCGTCGGCGTATTCGATCTGCGAGCCGCCCTTTTTGCGATCGACGGAGGGCTGATAGCGGCTGCCCAGGCCCTTGAATTTTTTGCTGCCGAAGGCGCGCAGAGCTAAATAGCGCGCCGGCCGGACGCCGGCGTTGAAGTGCTGATGCCACCAATTTTCCGGTGGCACCACCATGCTGCCTTCGCGCCATTCATACTTTTTTATTTCCGCGCCGTCGGGCCAGATTAGCGAATAGCCTTCGCCGCCGAGAATGATCGCATGGGCGCCGGCGCCGTGGAGGTGGGCTTTTTTGTAAGTTCCGACGGGAAATTCCGAAATATGACAGGCGGTGGTGTTTTCCGAAAGCTCGAACTTGATGTTGCTGCCGCCGGCGCCGCGCACGTCATAGTCCATTAATTTAAAGTTACGCGCGTCGGCGACAAAATTAGTCTCCCAAGCATTGCCGGCGAATTTGAAACCTTTGAAATCGCCGGACAACAGATTGCCCTCGCCGTTAAAATATCCCTGGTGGGCATCGAAGCGATCGTTGAAAGCAAAATCGTTGTGGAAGATGAAATCGAGATTGTGTAGCAGGTTGATCATGGTCGGCGCGGTGGTGACCGCCAAGTAGCGCGCCGATTCGCTGCCGCTGCCGTTGTAAAGTTGATGCCAAGTGTTTAACGGCGGCGAGAATAACGAGCCCGCATGCCATTCGAACGTCTGCTTCTGGTTTTCATGGTTCCAAACCGTGGTAGCGCCGCTGCCGCCGATGACGTAAATCGTTTCTTCAAATAGTTGACGCTGCGGCTTCAAACTTTTTCCCGGCGGGATCTCACAGATATAAGAATTATTCACCTGGCCGGCGCCTTCCATTTGCAGGAACGCGCCGTTGCCGTCTTTGCGCTGCCAAGGTTCCAAGTGAACCTTGCGGATATCCTCGACGAAGAAACTCTTGATGATCGGGATGCCTTCGCCCTCGACCCATTTATCGTAGCTCGATTTGGCGCCTTCCGGCGTCTCGCTGGATTCTTCTTTCTGTGCCTTCACCATGATTTTACCGCCGTAAAATTTTTACCATAGGGTCGGCGCAGAAGAAAGCGCGCTCTAGCGTCGGTAGAAAGCGCCGATACGCGCGACGACGGTCTCTTGCTGGCCGGCGGACAATTCCGGATAGAGCGGTAGCGCCAAGACTTGGCTCGCCGCCAGTTCGGCGTTGGGAAAGTCGCCCGCTTGGTAGCCCAAATCGGCGAAACATTTTTGCCGATGGAGCGGTAGCGGATAATAGATCTCGCTTTGCACGCCATGGTCGGTGAGAAACGCTCTTAACTGATCGCGCCGCTCAGCGCGGATCACGTAATTGTTGAAAACATGCGACATGTCTTTGCTCGCCGGCGGAATCGCCAAAATCCCAGGGCCGAGAATGCCACTCTGATTGAATAAGCGAAAGTAGTTGTCGGCGCGCTGAATTCGCTCTGCGCACCACGATTCTAAGTGCGCTAGTTTAACCGTCAGCACGGCGGCTTGGAGGGAGTCGAGGCGCGAGTTGATCCCGGTGAGCTCGTGGTGATACTTGGCGCTCTCGCCGTGCATGCGCAGCATGCGCAGACGCTCGGCCAATTCTATCGAATTCCCGCTCACTAGCCCGCCGTCGCCGAAACCGCCCAAAGTTTTGCTCGGAAAAAAAGAGAAGCAGCCCAGCGCGCCGATGTTGCCGGCGAATTCTAATTCGCTGTTAATTTCCAGGCGTGCGCCGCAAGCTTGGGCGACATCCTCGACGATGGCCATGGGATACTGTTTAGTAAGCGCGAGGAATTCATTCATGGCGCAGCATTGGCCGAACAGATGCACCGGCAATAACGCTTTGATCGGCCGGCCGGTTTTTATCTCAATCGTCACGCCGTCGCGGACGTTTGTGTGTTCGCTGAGGAATTGTTTGAGCGCCTCGGCGGACAGCAAATAATTACCGGCATCGATGTCGACGAACAGCGCCGCGGCGCCAAGCCGGGTGATCGATGAAACTGTCGAAAAAAAAGTGAACGGTGTGGTGATGACAGCGTCGCCGGGGCCGATCTCTAACGCCATCAAAGCGAGCAGCAGCGCGTCGCTGCCCGAGGCGACACCGACAGCGTGGGAACATTGTAAATAATTCGCCATCTGCGCTTCAAAGCGCGTCACCGCCGGGCCGAGGATGAACTGCTGGCTCTCGACCACTTCGTCAATCGCTTCGCGCAACTCGTCGCGCAACTTGCCGTACTGCGCGCGCAGGTCAACGATGGGAATTTTGTCGGGACTGGGATCAGACACTGGTTTTAACGGCGGAGCGGCCTTTTAACGCGCTTTCGGCGACTTCGGAAAGTAGTTGGTCATGTTCGTGATCGAGGGCGAAGACGCGGAACTGGACGATCTTCGAGGGAATGAATTCAAACAACTCCGCCAGCGATTCCTTGGTGATCTCGCCGCTCGACGGATCGTAGATGTGAATCTGTTTCTTGCCCATGGCGAAGGGATTTTCCGGCCGCGGGTCTTGAGTCGCCATGTCGACCCGGAAGACCAAATCGCGCAGGGCGCTCGGCAACTTGGCGCGAATGCGTTTTTCCCAATCGGTGTCTTGAATCAGATCGACGCCGTATTGCAGTTCATTCAACGACAGCGTGCGGTCGTAGGCCATCTTCCATTTTACTTCGCGGTGCAGCACGGATTCCCATTCTTTGCCGAGCGCTTCCAGCTCGCCCTTATCGCGCCGCCAGTGGGAAACCGCTTCGAGCAGCGACCAATCGGTGAGGTAAAGATAATCCTCCATATGTTCCAGTGGATTACCGGAGAACAATACTTTCATAGTTTCGGGAAAAATATCGCGCAGATGTAAGTCGATGGCACGAGTGGTGCGATGATAATAGACATTGGTGTAAAGATAGAGCCGGGCGTTGAGAAAAGCTGTCAAGGCATTGTTGCCGGCCTTGTGCACGGTCAAGCCTTTGGCCGTAAAAAACGTGTAATGCATCAGCCGCTCGCGGTCGACCGGGCCGGGATGAACGCCGCACATGTAGGAGTCGCGCGATACATAGTCAAGATTGTCGAAAGTAAAAATGCCGCCGGTGAGAGGTTGAAGGAAACGCACCCATTTTGGTTTAAGGTTGTCCTCTTTGCCATTTTTCTTGATCGGAAAGGCGACATCTTCGGGACGCAATTCTTCGCCGGCCGCGAACGGCCCGCTGGGGCTGCGGCGCAATTGACGAATAACGTCGCCGAGATGCTTCTGAATAATCGTCTGGCCGAGATCCTCATGGGTGAGATCGTAGTTATGCAAAAAATTATCGTCGAAGAAATGGCCGAATGGGCCGTGGCCGATGTCGTGCAACAGGCCGACCACGCGCATGTACTGTTCGATGAACGGCGCCGACGGACATTCGTCGCCCAAAACTTTGCGCAGCGATGGATAGAGATGTTTACCGAACTCGCCGGCGAAATGCATGGAGCCCAAGGAGTGTTGAAACCGGCTATGCTCCGCCGACGGATAGACCCAGCGCGCGCTTTGCAGTTGATAGATATAACGGAGCCGCTGCACCCAGGGCGAATCGATGAGCGCTTTCTCGGTCACCTCGCCTTTTTTCTCCGGCACGGTGAACTGAATATATTTGTGGATCGGATCGGCGATCAGCGCCGTGCCGCCATATTCGTTGTCGATTAACTGCTGCATCTTCGCTGCGCTCAGAATTTCACATTACAGATTTCAGATTTCAAAAAAGACAACCGGGTTTATTGCGCGATTCACAGTTCGAAGATCACTTGGGCGGTCCACCGGTTGCCGGTCTTTTCCATGCGGCTTTTGTGGGCCGCCACCGAGGCGATTTCTTGTTTCACTTCATGGCGGTCGGGATCGACTTTTTCGCCGCGCGCTTCGGCCTTGACGCTAGTGTCTTTGACTTGGATGATTTTGAATTCCTTCAACAGATAACCGTTGTTCTGGTACAGATAGAGCAGTTCGCGCATCCAGTTGACCATCAGATCGTCGCGGTCGTTGCCCTCGATCTCCAGCGCGATGGTCTCTTTCATTTCAACAGTCGCCATGTCGGTCATGACATCGAACAGGGCGAACGCCGAGTTAGTGTAAAGCTCGGCTTGGGTGGTGCCGGTGACGCGCACCGCCATCTCGGTGTGATGGGTGGTTATACGATACGGTTTCGGGTTATCCATAATCGATCAGCCCTTGGCGTGGTGCTCCGCGAACTGCACTTCGTGAGCGCGCGTGTCAACTAGCGCGCGCCGGCCTGTAATGTCGTCATCCAATCGTTGCCGGATCTCCGGGCGGGCATAGCATTCAACGCAGGTAAAAATGTCGATGGGTTGGCTCAGTCGCAAATAGCGATGGGGCGGCGCGTCTTGTTTCGGATTTACCAAATAGTCCACTTCGCTGTGACCGGTATGGAGTCGATAATAGTCAACCTGATAATTTTTCGGCTGATGGGCGGTTTCGCGAACCGCTCGGCTGCAGTGAAAGCACTGCATGCCTCCTATTTATACCCGGTTTATGAGGCTCGCCGCAAACCCGGCGCCGAAGCCGTTGTCGATATTGACCACCGTCACGCCGGCGGCGCAGGAGTTGAGCATGCCGAGCAGCGCCGACAGTCCGTTGAAACTGGCGCCGTAACCGACGCTGGTGGGCACGGCGATGACCGGCTTATCGATCAAACCCGCGACCACGCTCGGCAGCGCGCCCTCCATGCCGGCGACGACGATGAGTACCGCCGCGGCATCCAAACGCAAACGATTTTCCAACAAGCGGTGGATGCCGGCGACGCCGACATCGAAAAGTTTTTCGACGCGGTTGCCCATCACCGTCGCGGTCAACACCGCCTCTTCGGCGACCGGGATATCGGAAGTGCCGGCGCAGACCACCAAGATCGTGCCCCTACCGGCAATGCGAATCGACTTACCCGTCCAGGTGGCGGCACGCGCTTCGGTATGGAATTTTAAACCGGTGCGCAGACGCTTGAGCTGGGCGATTTTTGCCGCGTCCAAACGGGTGACTAGAATATTATTTTTCCGTTTGCGCATGGCGCCGACGATGGCGGCGATGTCTTTGACTTGTTTGCCCTGCCCCATGATGACTTCAGGAAATCCCTGGCGCAGCGCGCGATGATGGTCGACCTTGGCAAAACCGAGGTCCTCGAAAGGCAGATGGCGCATCTGTGCGACGGCGGCGGCGACCGCTACTTTGCCGCTGCGCACTTGCTCGAATAGTTTGGTCAGACGCTCGGCATCCATCGGTTAAAGCGGGGCATAATTGCTCATGGAAGAAATATTTTAAACTTTATTGGCTTGGGGAGCTACTGTTTTTTGAAATGATCGTGGCCTTTGAGCTTCACGGGCAGCGGTTTTCCCGCGCCATCGATGACGGTGATTCCTTGCTTAGTCGTGACGCAACTGCCGATGCGGGTGATTTTCACTTGGGCTTGGCGCGCTAATGTTTCCAACCGTTGACGCTGATGGCGCCGGGCGCAAAATAATAGTTCGTAGTCTTCACCACCGCTGAGCGCCAAGCTTGTACCATTTTTTCCGGCGAGCGCACGGTAAGCGGTGGATAGCGGCAATTTTTCATTCGACACCGCCGCGCCGGTGTCGCTCGCTTTGCAGATATGTCCTAAATCCTGCAGCAGGCCGTCGCTGATATCGATCATCGCCGTGGCGCATTTCTGCTGCGCCAACAGCGCGCCAGCGGCGAGCCGCGGCGTCGGTCGGTGGTGGCGCGCCAATAGGCGAAGCATGGTTGCTGACTGTGTACCTCGGGATTTTTTGCGCAACAGCTCCAGGCCGAGTGCCGAGTCGCCCAAGGTGCCGGTGACATAAATATCGTCACCAACTTTCGCGCCGCTGCGCTGCACCGGCTGTTCCGGCGGCGCGCCGATCAGACAAACTGAAATGATCAAAGTTGGCGAAATGTTGGTGTCGCCGCCGATCAGCGCAACCTGAGTCTTACGGGCGAGACTGTTGAAGCCGCGAAAAAATTCATCGATCTGTCGGCTATCGAATTTTGCCGGTATGCCGAGAGAAAGCATTGCGTAAGCGGGCACGCCCCCCATGGCGGCGATGTCGCTTAAGTTGACCGCTAGGGACTTGTAACCGAGGTCGAAGAGCGAGGTCCATTTGAGATTGAAATGAATGTTTTCGATCAAAACGTCGGCGGTGATCAGCGACGAGCCGGCGCTATGGTCGACCCAGGCGCAATCGTCGCCGATGCCGATGCGCACGCCGCGAGAGCTTGTGCCCATGCGACGAATCCGTCCGATGAGGCCGAATTCTCCGAGCCGGCTAAGTTTCATGAGCTGCGGCGTGACTGATGCGCCAGGTTGCCTAAGGCTGAATCGGCAGCCGCCGTTCTTTGGGAGATTTACGCAACAGCCGCGGCGTGGCTTTTCGTTTTACCGTTCGGGACTTTTGCTTACTTAAAATCGCACCTGCAAGCCGCCGGGTCGGTCGCTGGCGATCCATCAGGGCGATTTTGAGTACATCGGACATCGTCGCAGCGGGAACCCAGCGCAGCTTTCGTCGCAGCGCTTTGGGTATTTCGTCAAGATCTTTGCTGTTACGCTCGGGAATGATGATCGTCTTCATACCGGCACGGAATGCGGCCAAGGATTTCTCCTTGAGCCCGCCGATGGCCAGCACTCGGCCGCGCAAGGTAATTTCGCCGGTCATGGCGACATCGCGATTGACCGGCCTTTTGGTCAGTGCCGAGATTAACGCCGTCGCTATAGTGATACCCGCCGAAGGGCCGTCCTTGGGAATCGCTCCCGCCGGCACGTGAATATGAATGTCGAGCTTCTGATAAAAATCTTCTTCGATGCCGAGCTTCTTGGCGTGGGCGCGGGCGTAACTCACCGCCGCTTGAGCCGATTCTTTCATGACGTCGCCTAGCTGGCCGGTAAGTGTCAGGTTGCCGCGGCCGCGCGACAAAGACGCCTCGACGTAGAGAATCTCGCCTCCGGCGCTGGTCCAGGCCAAACCGGTAGCGACGCCGATTTCATTATTTTCCTGCTCCGCTTCGGGCATAAACTTCGGTGCGCCGAGAAACGAATGCAGATTCGCGCGCGTCAGCCGGGTCAGTTCAGTTTTGCCTTCCGCCACTTTGCGGGCGACCTTCCGGCAAATCGAGGCGAACTCCCGTTCGAGATTTCTCAAGCCGGCCTCTTTGGTGTATTCGGCGATCACGCGCAGCACCGCGTCGTTGGAGATTTCCAAAAATTTACCCGTGATACCGTTGTCTTCGAACTGGCGCGGGATTAAGAACTTGCGCGCGATCTCCAACTTTTCTTCGTTGGTGTAGCCGGAAAGTTGAATGACCTCCATGCGGTCGGCCAAGGCGGCGGGAATCGGATCGAGCAAGTTGGCCGTGCAGATGAACAAAACATTGGATAGATCGAAGGGCAAATTCAAGTAATGATCGCTGAAGGCATGATTCTGTTCAGGGTCGAGCACTTCGAGCAATGCCGCCGACGGATCGCCGCGAAAATCGGCGCCGACTTTGTCGATCTCGTCGAGCATGAATACCGGATTGTTCGTGCCCGCTTGCTTGATGCCTTGAACGATTCGGCCCGGCAACGCGCCGACGTAGGTACGCCGATGGCCGCGGATCTCCGCTTCATCGCGCACGCCGCCGAGTGAAATACGCACGAAGTTACGTCCAAGAGCGCGGGCGATGGATCGGCCTAAAGAAGTTTTGCCGACGCCGGGAGGGCCGACGAAGCAAAGAATCGGCCCTTTGATTTTGCGCCGCAGTTTATTGACCGCAAGATACTCGAGGATACGCTCTTTGATTTTTTCCAGGTTGTAATGGTCATCGTCGAGCACCTGCTTGGCTTTTTTGATGTTTAAATTATCTTTGGTCTGCTTGCTCCAGGGGAGGTCGACCAACCAGTCGAGATAGGTGCGCACCAAAGATGCCTCGGAAGATTCCGGATGCATTTGTTCCAAGCGGCGCAGTTGTTTGTCCGCTTCGCGCTTGACCTCGGTGGGCATCTTGGCTTTGTCGATCTGTTTTCTCAGCTCGGTGATTTCCTCGCCGCGCTCGTCGCCTTCGCCGAGCTCCTGCTGTATTTGTTTCAGCTGCTCGCGCAGAAAATAATCGCGCTGAGTCTTGCTCATCTCTTCTTTGGCTTGGTTTTGGATGCGCGCCTGCATGGTCGAGAGTTCCAACTCGCGGGTCAAAAGCTCGTTGACCTTTTTCAAACGTTCGATGGGATCGAAGACTTCGAGAATTGCCTGGCTCTCTTCGATCTTGAGGCGCAGGTTGGACGCCACCAAATCCGCCAGCACGCCGGGATCGCTGATGTTGTCGGTGACCATGACGATTTCGGGCGGCAGGTTTTTGAGATTTAAAATCTGTTCGATCTTTTCTTTCGCCGTGCGCATCAAGGCTTCGACTTCGATCGGCACTTCCGCCTGGGTCGGCTCGATGACTTTGCGGATTTTGATTTCGAAAAACGGCCGCTCGCGCAGATAGGTGTCGACTTCGCCTTTGGCCAAACCTTGGACGAGGATTTTCACCCGGCCATCGGCGAGCTTGAGCATACGCATGATCGACGCAATGGTGCCGATTTTGTGGATGTTCTCGGCAGTAGGATTTTCTTCCGAGGAATTTTTTTGCGCCACCAGAAAAATCAAGCGGTCGCGGGACAGCGCTTCTTCGACGGCGCGAATCGATACGTCGCGGCCGACGAACAGCGGCAACATCATGTAGGGGTAAATGACAATGTCACGTATCGGCAGGAGCGGCAGAATATCCGGAATCTCGACCTGAGAATTTTTATTGTCCGGATTTTCGACTTTCCATTCGGTGTCACTCATTAAAACTCCAATCCTGCCGACAACTTAATCACAGTGGGAACCCAGGTCAACAACAAACTTGACCGTTGTGTGAATTCGTCAGCAAATTATTGCGCCGGGAAATCCTCAAGCGGGTGGCGTTCGGACGCACCCGGCGGAGAAAACACTAACCGAATAGTTCTTTCATCTTGTCGAAGAAGCCCTTGGCGAGCGGATTGCCGTCTTCGCCCAGGGTGGCGAACTCTTTGAGCAGCTCTTTTTGCTTGGCGGTCAAATGGGTCGGAGTTTCGACGGTGACGCGCACATGTTGATCGCCCATCTGGTAGCCTTGCACGTCCTTCACCCCTTTGCCTTTCATGCGAAAGACTTTGCCCGACTGGGTGCCGCCGGGAATTTTCATCTTTACTTTGCCATCCAGCGTCGGCACGTCGATTTCCGCGCCCAGGGCGGCTTGGACGAAACTGATCGGCACATCGCAAATGATGTCTAAGTTTTCCCGGATGAAAATCGGATGGGACTCCACTTGAGTGACGACATAGAGATCGCCCGGTGCGCCGCCCGCTGGTGCGGCTTCGCCTTCGCCGCGCAGTTTGAGCCGTGAACCGTTGTCGACGCCGGCGGGAATTTTTACGCTCAGCGTGTGCATGGAGCGCACTCGACCGGCGCCGCCGCAGCTGGCGCAGGCTTCTTTGATCACCGAGCCCTGGCCGTGACATTGATTGCAGGTACGCGAGACGCTGAAAAAACCTTGCTGAAAATTGACCTGACCGCGGCCGCGACAGGTCGGACAAGTTTGCGGCGCAGTGCCCGGTTTAGCGCCGTTGCCATGGCAGGTTTCGCAGGCGCCGTGGCGCGGAATCTTGATTTTTTTCTCCGCGCCGGCCACCGCTTCTTCAAATTTTAGCGTCAGATTGTAGCGTAGATCTTCGCCCCGGCCCCGGCCGCGTCGACCGCCGCCGCCAAAAAATTCGCCGAAGATATCGCCAAAGACATCTTCGAAGCCGCCGGCGAAGGGACCGCTATCACCGAACGCGGCGTGGCCGTATTGATCGTACTGAGCGCGTTTTTGGGCGTCGGAGAGCACCGAATAGGCTTCGGAAACTTCTTTGAACTTTTCTTCCGCTTGCTTGTCGCCGGGGTTACGGTCCGGATGATATTGCAAGGCCGACTTGCGATAGGCCTTCTTGATTTCATCTTCAGTGGCGCTGCGGCCGACGCCGAGCAATTCGTAGTAGTCGCGCTTGGTGCTCAATGGCGATCCCCTAAAATTCTTGCATTCCGTATAAGTGACGAAGCCCCTCGCACCAACAAACTGGAGCAGGGGCTTCGTTGAGCGAGGTAACTAGACTTGCGCGGTGACTATTCCTTGACCTCGGTGAAGTCGGCGTCGACCACGTCGTCTTTCTTTTTGCCGCTGGTGCCGGCATCTTTTTCTTCCGGCTTTTCCGCGTTCTGCTGCGCCGCTTGTTGTTGCGAAGCTTTGGCGTACATCGCCTCGGCCAATTTATGGGCGGCTTGGCTCAGTTGCTCGGCCTCTTTGCGCATGGCTTCGGCATCTTGGCCTTCTAAAACTTCTTTGGCCTTTTTAAGCGCGGCTTCAATATTTTCTTTGACCCCGGCTTCGAGATCGGCGCCATATTCGCCGAGGGACTTTTCCGTGGAGTAAACCAAAGTATCGAGTTGGTTGCGCGCTTCGACGGTCTCTTTGCGTTTCTTGTCTTCGGCGGCATGGGCTTCGGCCTCGCCCACCATTTTTTTAATCTCTTCTTCGCTCAGGCCGCTCGATGCGGTGATTTGGATCGACTGTTCTTTGCCGGTGCCAAGATCTTTGGCGCCGACATGAACGATACCGTTGGCATCGATATCAAAAGTCACTTCGATCTGCGGCATGCCACGCGGCGCCATGGGAATGCCGACCAAATCGAATTGGCCAAGCAATTTATTGTCGACGGCCATTTCCCGTTCGCCTTGAAATACCCGAATCGACACGGCCGACTGATTGTCTTGTGCGGTGGAAAATACTTGGCTCTTCTTGGTTGGGATCGTAGTATTGCGATCGATGAGCTTGGTAAAAACCCCGCCCAGGGTTTCGATGCCGAGGGAAAGCGGCGTCACGTCCAAGAGTAACACGTCTTTGACTTCGCCCTTGAGCACCGCGCCCTGAATCGCCGCGCCGACCGCGACGACTTCATCGGGGTTGACCCCCTTATGCGGCTCTTTGCCAAAAATCTTTTTTACCCGTTCTTGCACCGCGGGCATGCGGATCATGCCGCCGACCAAGATAACCTCGTGAATATCGCTGGCGCTCAAGCCGGCATCTTTTAGCGCTTGGCGACAGGGACCTTCGGTGCGATCGATCAGATCGGCGCACAGCGCTTCGAGCTTGGAGCGGGTTAGCTTCATATTTAAATGCTTCGGCCCACTCTGGTCGGCAGTGACGAAAGGCAAATTGATATCGGTTTCCATTGACGACGACAGTTCGCATTTGGCTTTCTCAGCGGCTTCTTTCAAGCGCTGCAGCGCCATGCGGTCCTTGCGCAGATCGATGCCTTGGTCTTTTTTAAATTCATCGGCGAGATAATCGATGATGCGCTGGTCAAAATCTTCGCCGCCAAGAAAGGTGTCGCCGTTGGTCGCTTTGACTTCGAAAACCCCCTCGCCTAATTCCAAAATAGAAATATCGAAGGTGCCGCCGCCGAGATCGAAGACGGCGATCTTTTCATCTTTCTTTTTGTCCAAACCATAGGCTAAGGCTGCCGCCGTGGGCTCGTTGATGATGCGCAGCACGTTCAAACCGGCGATACGCCCGGCATCTTTAGTCGCTTGTCTTTGACTGTCGTTGAAATAGGCCGGCACGGTGATCACCGCCTCGGTGACCTTTTCACCGAGGTAATCTTCCGCCGCCTGTTTCATTTTCTGTAAAATAAAAGCCGAGATTTCCGCTGGGCTATACTGTTTGCCGCGAATCTCGACGCAGGCATCGCCGGTATCGTTGCGGGCGATTTTATAGGGCAATAGGCTGCCCGCCTTTTGCACCAAGGCATCGTCGCTGCGTCGGCCGATCAAACGCTTCACCGCGGAAATGGTGTTCTCCGGGTTGGTGATCCCTTGTCGGCGGGCGATTTGTCCGACCAAGCGCTCGCCATTGTCGGCAAAGGCCACTACTGAGGGTGTGGTCCGGCTGCCTTCCGAGTTGGCGAGTACATTAGGGTCACCCGTCTCCATGATTGCTACGCAGGAGTTGGTGGTCCCTAAGTCGATGCCGATCACTTTTGCCATCTTGATTGCTCCTCAAAAACTAATTTCGACAATGCGTTATTCACTTGGCGTGCGAATGGATTTTATTTAATCATCGCTTGGGTCGTTTTCAACCTTGTCGCCGTCATTTTTTTTCTCTTTCGTTTCTAGCGGCTTAGCTACAATGACTAGGGACGGCCGCAGGAGCCGGTCGCGAAACAGGTAGCCCTTGTGAAGTTCGTCGACGACACTGTTGGATTCATGGTCGTCGCTTGCCATCTGAGCTATCGCTTCATGCTTCGACGGATCGAAGGGTTGACCTGCCGCCGAGATTTGGCTGACGCCAAATTTGCTCAGCACATCCAAGAATCCCTTAAGCACCATCTCCACGCCTTCGACCAGCGGCTTACCGTTGTCGCCACCGGCGGCGTGGGCGATAGCGCGTTCCAAGTTGTCGAGTACCGGTAGAATTTCTCTCAACAAGGTTTCATTGGCGAAACGAATCGCCTCGTCGCGCGCCAGCGCGTTGCGCTTCTTGAAGTTTTCCGCTTCCGCGACTTGGCGCACGTAGCGATCATAGTTATTCTTGGCTTCAAGCTCTTTGGCCGTTAATTGTTGCCGCAAGCTTGTCAGCTCATCGACGGTTTCAGCATTAGAATCAGCGCGATCATCGGCGCCGGAATCTCCTTTGGGTTGATTTTCACTGGCTGCGCCAGTGCTCTCATCAGAATCTAGTTTTGTTTCTCCACTCATGTCGCGCCATGTCTCCCTACGTCATGGTTGCGGCAATGTAATCACGATAGATTTAGCTGTCAAGTTTTTCTATCTTGAAAACCCCTGATATTTTATATAGTTGTCTGCTCTCATAAAAAAATGATATAGTTCGTTCAACCGTTTGTGACCAGTTCAATTATGCCTCCCAGCCTTGTTACACCCGCCATTGTACTGCGCTCCCGCCCATTTGGGGAATCTGACAGAATAGTTTCTTTTCTCACTGCGGACTTTGGCAAAATCACCGGCATCGCTAAGGGCGCGATGCGCTCACGTAAGCGCTTTGTCAATTCATTGGAGCCCTTCGCTCAGGTCAACCTACACTTTCAAGACCGGGCGCAAAGCGGTTTAGCATTTATTGTAGCCGCCGATTTGGTCGTTGGCTATCGTCATTTGGCGCGCAGTCTGGAAACCATTTCCCATGCCGCTTATTTGGTCGAGATTACCGATGGCTTAGTCGGCGAACGCGAAGAAAGTATGGCGGTCTATCATCACCTGCGCGATGGTTTGCGCCGCTTGGAAGAGCATGGCACATCGTTCCGACTGTTAATCGCGTTTGAGCTAAAACTATTGCGCCTCGTCGGTTATCAACCGGTGCTGGATAACTGCAAGCGTTGCGCCCACGAATTTCCCGATCCAGAGATTACTCTATGGTACTTTAGTCCGGCCGATGGCGGTGTCTTGTGTAACAGCTGTGCTAGCGTGCGCCGGGAGGCCTTACCTCTAGGCGCCAAAGCCATCGAAATCTTAACCGCGCTCCAGGCGGAACCGAACAACCTGCCATCGTCCCTGTCATTACCTATGTCAGTGATCAAGGAAATGCGCGCGGCGATCGAATTTTTCATTCAATTTCACATGGTGCGACAAATCAAATCGGCGGCTTTTCTGCAACAGTTTTCCCCGGCGTTTTCCGCCACGAACTAGCCCAGTTCGTTTAAGCATCAGTCCACACGACAATATCAATCACCAGGACAATCCTTAGAGTGAATCCAATGTCTGTTAAGAAAAAACAATTGTTCTTTTTTGGCAATGGTAAGGCCGAAGGCAGCGCGAAAATGCGTGAGCTGCTTGGTGGCAAGGGCGCCGGCCTTCATGAAATGACCCGTATCGGTGTGCCGGTGCCCCCGGGGTTCACCATGAGCACGGAGGTTTGCAGTTATTATTACGCCCATGGTGGGCAGTTTCCGCGCGACCTCAAAGCCCAGGTTGCGGCTAATTTGGCGCGGATGGAAAAAATTCTTGGCCGCGGTTTCGGCGCCGCCGATAATCCGTTGCTGCTCTCGGTGCGTTCCGGGGCGCGCGAATCGATGCCGGGGATGATGGATACGGTATTGAATCTCGGGCTTAACGATCAGACCGTGCAAGGGCTGATCGATCGGACTCACAATCCCCGCTTCGCCTTCGATTGTTACCGGCGCTTTATTCAAATGTACGCCGATGTCGTGCTCGGCATCAAAACCAATGGCAAAGCTGCCAGCGATCCCCTTGAAGTGATTCTCGAAGAGAAGAAAAAAGCCACTGGAGCGCGGAGCGATACTGAACTCAATGCGCAGGCGCTTCAAGAACTGATCGGCGAATACAAAACCGAGATCAAGCGCCGTCTGGGAAAAGATTTTCCCGAAGAACCGTTTGATCAGCTCTGGCGCGCCATCGGTGCGGTGTTCGGTTCGTGGAATAACGACCGTGCCATCGCCTATCGTGGGCTCTACAAAATTCCCAATAGCTGGGGCACCGCGGTCAACGTTCAAGCGATGGTGTTCGGTAACCTGGGCGACGATTGCGCTACCGGTGTCGCCTTTACACGTAATCCGGCAAGCGGCGAAAAACGTTTTTACGGCGAATTTTTAGTCAACGCCCAAGGCGAAGATGTGGTCGCCGGCATTCGCACGCCCCGCCCGATCATCGAGCTGAATCAATTGATGCCGAAAGCCGCGCGGCAATTGCAGCAAGTCGCTAAACTGCTTGAGCGTCATTATCGGGAAATGCAGGATATCGAGTTCACCGTCGAATCGGGAAAGCTCTGGTTGTTGCAAACCCGCACCGGCAAACGCACCGGTTTCGCCGCCGTGTGCATCGCCGTCGACATGGTTGCCGAAGGCATCATCAAGAAACAGGACGCCCTACGGCGCATCGAACCGGATCAGCTCAATCAACTACTGCGGCCGATCTTCGATCAAGAGAAAATCGATCTGGCGCATCGAACCGGACGCTTGCTCGGTCGCGGCCTACCCGCCGGTCCGGGTGCGGCCACCGGGCGCATCGTGTTCCACGCCGACGATGCCGTTGAGTGGAAAAAACGCGGCGAGCGCGTGGTGCTCTGCCGCGTCGAGACCAGTCCCGACGATATTCGCGGCATGGACGCGGCCCAGGGAATTTTAACCGCTCGTGGTGGGATGACTTCTCACGCGGCGCTGGTGGCGCGCCAAATGGGTAAGGTTTGTGTCGCCGGTTGCGAAGTGCTCCATATTGATTATGCCAAGCACACGCTGCGCGTCGATCATGCCGAGCTTAAAGAAGGCGACTGGATTTCCATCGACGGCAGCACCGGCGAAGTGATCGAAGGCGAGATTCCGACTTTGCCTTCGGAAGTGCTGCAAGTGCTGGTGGCGCGAACCATGAATGCCAAGCAATCGCGCATCTACCCGCGTTTCGCCAAGCTCATGCGTTGGGCCGATGAAACGCGAAAATTGGGCGTGCGCACCAACGCCGATCAACCCGACCAAGCCGAAATCGCCAAGGCTTTCGGTAGTGAGGGCATCGGCCTATGCCGCACCGAGCATATGTTTTTCCAAGGCGATCGCATTCAAGCGGTGCGTGAAATGATTCTCGCCGAAGATGAAGCTGGCCGCCGGCGCGCTTTGGCTAAGCTCTTGCCCATGCAGAAGCAAGATTTCAAAAGTATTCTGGCGATCATGGGCGGTTTGCCGGTAACCATTCGCACCCTAGATCCGCCGCTCCATGAATTTCTACCAAAGAATGACGCTGAGGTTTTCGAACTCGCACAGGTCATGGCGATCCCCGTGGAGGTTCTCCGCAACAAGGTCAACGTGCTTCAGGAATTTAACCCGATGCTCGGCCATCGCGGTTGCCGCTTGGGAATTTCATATCCCGAGATTACTGAAATGCAGGCTCAAGCGATCTTCGAAGCGGCCTGCGAACTACGTCGCGAGGGGAAAAATCCCTTTCCCGAAGTGATGATCCCCCTGGTCGGTTCGCGTCAAGAGTTGCACGAGCAGAAACTGATCGTCGAACGCATCGCCCAAGAGACGCAGCAAAAGTATCGCGTCAAAGTCCGCTATCTCATCGGCACCATGATCGAGTTGCCACGCGCTTGCATGGTCGCCGACGAAATCGCCGAGGAGGCGGAGTTTTTCTCCTTTGGCACCAATGATCTAACCCAAACCTGTCTCGGCCTTTCTCGCGACGACGCCGGTAAGTTCCTACCGAGCTACGTCGTCCACGGATTGTTACCGGAAGATCCCTTTGTCAGTATCGATCGCGACGGGGTTGGGGCGCTGATGCGCATCGCCGTCGCCAAAGGTCGAAAAAAGCATAAACAATTGGAGATTGGAATCTGCGGCGAACATGGCGGCGAGCCCAATTCGGTGGCTTTCTGCCATGAAATCGGCCTCGATTACGTTAGCTGTTCCCCTTATCGGGTGCCGATCGCCAAGTTGGCCGCGGCCCAAGCGGCGTTGGGAAAGCCTTCCCAATAGCCAGGGTTGCCGCCCTTTGTCTGCCAGCCGAGGCTTAAGGAACCTCTGAACAACTGCCCTGGAAGCAGGGCAGCGGAGGATAGATCGTTTTTTTCGTAATGAGTTACAGTTTTTGCGAAGTTATATCAGATTACATTTTGCTCTCGTGGTTAATAGGGTCCTTAGTTTTGCCTCGATTTGC
>SHYW01000043.1 GCA_009692615.1 Deltaproteobacteria bacterium
AACGACGCACACACTTGGCCTATATCGAACCAACTCCAACAAGGTGGGGTTCCGCTATGGCCAGGTTTCTAACTTACGACCTCAACCCAACGCACTACCCTGACATAATCGCGTTGCTGTTAACATGACATATTGACGTTGCTACGACATTAAAATTCGCCGCCGGCCGAAGCAAAAAAATCCCCGCACAGCTAACGCTGGCGGGGATTTGGAACAATTCACGAATTAACTTTACGGCCGCTTGTAAAAATTCGGATCCATCTTGGTACTGGTGCCGGACTTTGCAAGCTCTTCTTCGAACATCTTACGGATGTTTGCATCCTCGTCGAAATATTCGATCTGATTGCCGCCGGCTTTGACATCCTTGTCGACTTTGGTGATGTCTCCGAAGCCTTCGCCCAAGCTGTACTTGATCCCGCCCAAACGCGGCGGCAGATAGCGTGCGCCGGTGGCGCCGGTGTTGAAATGTTGATGCCACATCATCGCTGGCGGTGTAAACACGCTGCCATCCTGCCAATCGTAACGCTTGGGCTCTTCGCCCTGGCGCCAAAACATCGAGAAGCCTTTGCCCTTGATGATGATGACGTTGAAGCCGGGGCCGTGACGATGGGCTTTCTTATAAGTACCGATGGGAAATTCCGAGATATGCGCCGCCATGGAGCCGCTGGCCATTTCCAACATGACGTTCTTGCCGCCGCCACCGCGCTCGACCCAATCTTCCAGGGCGAAACTGCGCGCGTCGGCGATGAAATTGGTATCCCATACGCGGCCCGGATAGGCTTTGCCCTTGCCGCTAAAATATTCCGGATCGCCATCGAAGCGATCTTGGAAATCGCGCGGCGTGTTGAAAATAAAATCGGCGTCATGAAAAAGATTGAAAACGATCGGCATGCTGTTGACCGAGAAAAATCGCGCCGGCTCGTCGCCCGAACCGTTGAAGTGCTGATAGGTGCAGTTGAGCGGCAAAGCGAACAGACTACCGTCGTGCCATTCGAACGTCTGCTTGGCGCCCTTATCGTTCCAAATCGTCGTCGCACCCCGTCCCTTGAGAACGAAATGGAGATCCTCGTAGAGATGCTTCATGGGATTGAGCTTCTTACCGGCGGCGATCTCGCTGACATAGGCGCCGGTGGCGCCTTCCGCGCCTTCCATGTTAATAAACGCGCCGCTACCGCCGGTCCTAGCCCAGGGTTTGAGATCGACTTTTTTTAGATCCGAAACGAAAAAAGTTTTGGTAATCGGAATCCCCTCGCCCAATTGCCACTTATCGTAAAAGGGAATGTTATCCATCACGTTATCGGCTTGTTCCGCTGGTTTCGACATGATTATCCTCCGAGAAAAACTCTCTGGTTCAATATCGTATAGGTGGGCCGAAATCAAGTTGCGCCGACGGCAACCGCCATGGACCTCGGTGGAAAAGCCTAGTAGCCGCCAAGAAGCATTGACAACTAACGGGAAACTCTACTAAATGCACGTTAATGTCGGCGCCGCGGTTAGGCGTTAGAGCGACCGGCAACCGCTCAGTTTGGGAAATAAAGGAGAATCAATTTGGCAACGACTGTTGAAGCACCCATGGTGGGCAAGATTTTAAAAATCGAGAAGAATGTCGGTGAACATGTCGAAGAAGACGATGTCGTGATTGTCATGGAAGCGATGAAAATGGAGATTCCGATCGTCGCGCCCGCTTCCGGAACCGTCAAGGAAATAAAAGTGGCGCCCGGCCAAGCCGTCGAAGCCGAACAAGCTCTCGCAATCATCGAATAAGCGCGGCAGAGCTTTTTCTCCCGCGTCTTCATTAAATCTAAGGAGAACCGATGGATATCTGGACCTTCGGCTGGACGGTGGCGTTGATCGGCATGGGTGGCACGATGCTCGTCCTGTGGATCTTGAGTCTGCTAATTTTAGTGATCAAAAAAGTTTTTCCCTACCAGCCGGAATCATAGTCTCCTTAGAGACTTAGAAAAGGTTAACCATATCACCATGGAATCAGCGTTAATTACTGGCCTACAGGGCCTAGTCGCCGGCATCGTTGGTCTCACCCTCGGCCAAGTCTTCATGATCACAGTCGCCTGCGTGCTGCTCTATCTCGGCATCGCCAAAGGTTACGAACCCTTGTTACTCGTCCCCATCGGCTTCGGTGCTATCATGGTTAACATTCCCTTGGCCGACATGATGGGCAAGGATGGCTTCCTGCGATTTTTCTATGATGCCGGCGTGCTGACAGAAGTGTTTCCACTGCTCATTTTCGTCGGCATCGGCGCCATGACCGACTTTCAGCCGTTGTTGCAGAATCCCAAAATTATCTTGCTCGGCGCGGCCGGACAGTTTGGCATCTTCATAACGCTCTTGCTCGCCTTGGCACTGGGCTTCGATAAGCTCGACGCCATCGCCGTAGCGGTCATCGGCGCTTGCGATGGACCAACTGCTATCTACGTCAGTTCGAAGTTCGCGCCGCATATGTTGGGTGCGGTATCGGTGGCGGCGTACTCTTACATGTCCTTGGTACCCTTGATTCAACCACCGATCATGCGCGCTCTCACCACCGCAAAAGAGCGAGCGATTATCATGAGCGCAGCCAAGTCAGCACCCATTTCCAAAAATGCGAAGATCGTTTTCCCCATTGCCGTCACCATCTTCGCATCCATCTTGGCGCCCAAAGGCGCGCCCTTGATCGCCACCATCATGCTTGGCAATCTGCTGCGCGAAAGCGGCTGCGTCGACCGGCTCAAGAGTTGCTCCGAGAACGAGCTCACCAACATCGTTACGCTGCTGCTTGGCCTGTGCATCGGCGCCACCATGGAAGCCGATAAGTTCTTGAAGGCGCAGACCCTGCTGGTTCTCCTGCTCGGCTTCATCGCCATCACCCTCGACACCGCAGTGGGCATTCTGTTCGGCAAGTTGATGTGCCTCATGACCGGCGGCAAGATCAATCCATTGATCGGCGCCGCCGGCATCTCGGCGTTTCCCATGTCAGCCCGCGTCGTCCAAGCCGAAGGGCAGAAATACAATAAGAAAAGTTATCTGCTCATGCATGCCATGAGCGCCAACGCCGCCGGCCAGATCGGTTCCGTCATCGCCGCGGCAGTGATGCTTTCGGTACTAAAAGGAATGGGAATTGTCGGCGGCTGATTAGGCGGTGCCCATGTCAAAATCGCGCGAAGAGCTAGAAAAAAAACTTGCCGGTCTGGAGCAGAAAGTCGCCGGCGGCGATGCCAAGACCACCGCGAAACTGCATGAACAGGGCAATTTAAATGCCCGCGAGCGCATCGACAAACTGCTCGACCCCGGAACTTTCGTCGAAGAGTTCATGTTGGCGGAAACCCCCTGCATGGACTTCGGCATGGCCGAGCGCAAGCAGCCCTCCGACGGCGTCGTCGTCGGCTTCGGCAAAATCGACGGCCGGCCGGTTTATGTCTACTCGCAAGATCGTTCAATTTTAGCCGGTAGCGTCGGCGCAGCCCACGCCGAGAAGATCGCCTACGCGATTCAGACCGCGCGCAAGGTCGGCGTGCCGGTGATCGGTCTCAACGACTCCGCCGGCGCGCGCATCCAAGAAGGGCTGAGCGTCACTTCCGCCATCGGCAAAATCTTTTTTGAGAACAGCATCGCTTCGGGCTGCATTCCGCAGATCTCCGCGATCATGGGGCCGTGCATCGGCGTCGGCTCATATTCGCCAGCTCTCACCGATATTATTTTGCAAGTGCAAAACTCCGGGCAGATGTTCATCACCGGCCCGGCGGTGATCAAGGAAGTCTTGGGCGAAACCGTCACCATGGAAGAGTTGGGCGGCAGCAAAATTCACTCGGAGATTTCCGGCGTCACCGATCTGGTGGCGAAAAACGATGACGAATGTTTGGCGATGATTCGCCGCTTGGTCGGTTTTTTACCGGCGAGCTTCGAAGAGAAACCGCCGCGCAAAACCGCAACCGACGATCCCAACCGCATGCTCGACAACTTGGAGAAGCTCGTGCCGGAGGACATGAAGCGCGCCTACAACATCACACAGGTAATCAAAGCCATCGTCGACGATGGCGATTTTTTCGAATTGAAAGCCAAGTTCGCGCGTAATCTAGTCATCGGCTTGGGCCGGCTGAATGGCGAACCGGTGGGCTTCGTCGCCAATCAGCCGATGTTTCTTGCCGGCAGCCTCGACGTCGACGCCTCAGACAAAGCCGCGCGCTTTATTCGATTCTGCGATGCCTTCAACGTGCCGATCGTTACACTGATGGACGTACCAGGTTTCTTCCCTGGCAAACAGCAGGAAGAAAAAGGCATCATCCGCCACGGCGCTAAGATGCTCTACGCCTACGCTGAAGCGACAGTGCCTAAAATCACTATCGTATTGAGAAAAGGCTATGGCGGCGCCAAGCAAGCGCTGTGCACCCGCGAGATGGGCGCCGATCAGTTATTCGTTTGGCCTGGTGTTGAGCTTGCGGTCATGGGCGGCGGTGGCGCGGTCAACGTGCTCTACAAAAAAGAAATCGACCAATCCGCCGATCCGGCGAAAACCCGCACGGAGAAACTTGCCGAGTATCTCGAACGCTTCAGCGGTCCCTTCGAAGCGCTTGCCAAACAGTTCGCCCAGGCGGCGATCCGGCCAGCCGACACCCGCAGGCGTTTGATTCAGTCTCTGGAAATGCTCCGCAACAAAAAGGAACAACGGCCGCGCAAGAAGCACGGCCTCATGCCGGTATAAGAAATTCGCTCGCTTCCGCCGCCCCTGGCAACGCGAAGTAAAACGTACTGCCTTTACCAAGTTCGCTTTCAACCCAAATCCGCCCGCCATGGGCTTCGACGATCTTTTTGCAGATCGCCAGTCCGAGTCCCGTCCCGCTGAGCGAACTGCCGGGATTGCTCTGCCCCTGGCGATAGATCTCGAAAATCGTATCGATGTCTTGTGGGGCAATGCCGACGCCGGAGTCCTTCACCCAGACCACCACCTCTGAGCCATCGCCTAGGCACGCGCCGACCCGGATCGTGCCGCCGGCCTCGGTAAACTTACAGGCGTTGCCATGAGATTCATCAGCACTTGATCGATACGCTGGCGATCGAGATAGACCAGATTCAGGCGCGGATCGATTTCCGCATTCAAGCGAATCCGCCTACTTTCAGCGGCAAAGCCATACTCCTGTAATCGATCCTGCACCAAGGCGGTGAGATCGACCTGGCCCTTGTTCAGTTGTAACTTGCCGGCATCGATTTTTGAGAGATCAAGAAAATCGCTGACATGGGCAAGCAGCCCTAGACAACTCAAGCGCACCTTGGCCAGCCACTTCTTTTGTAATTCCGGCACTGGGCCGAACAAGCCATCGTGCACCGACTCGATAATGGAAGATATATTGGACAGCGGCGAACGCAGATCATGGGCGACCATGGCGGTAAAATCGGCCAGGCTGCGTTCCGCCCGCTTGCGTTCGTCGATCTCCCGGCGCAGCTCTTCGTTGGCTTGCAATGACGAAGTGTAAAGTCGAGCGTTCTCCAGAGCAAGGGCGATTTGACGCGCCAGGGATTGCAGATATTGGCGCTCCTCGGGACCGAAGGATCGCGCGCCGCTGCTCAAAAGCGTCAACGCCGCCGAACCATGCTCGCCGCCCTGACCCACCGGCAATACCGCAACGGCGCTGATGACGCCTGCGCCAGCGCAGCCGGCGAGCTCCGGCACCGCGGCGAGATTGTCGACGTACCAAGGATTAACGCACTGGGAAGCGCACTGGGCAAAATCACCGCCCAGGCTTTGCCACACGCTCTCGAGTTCTTCGAGCGACAGCCCCGCCTTACTGGCACCGAACGTTTCACGACCGCCGATGGCTTGGCTAAAGCGCGCAAAGACATAATCGAATCCGCCATCCGAGACCAAACGGTTGAGCGCGCGATCGATGAGATCGTTCACCGAGAGCGTTCCAGCGATGTCTTGGGCGACGCCATGGAGCATCTCCAGCCGGTTCGCATGTGACTTCAACTGCTCCGCGCCGGTGCGCAGCAGCGTGATGTCGCGGGCGATCTGCGAAGCGCCGATGACGGCGCCGGACGGATCGTGAATCGGCGACAGCGATGCCGAAACGAAGAAGCGCTGGCCGTTGCGCTTGATCCGCTCGGTCTCGATGCGATTGATGCCCTTGCCGCTCTTGACGTACTCAAGATATTCATAAATCTCACCGGCGTGATCGGACGGCACCAGGAGCGCAATTTTCCGGTCTAAAACCTCAGCCGCTTGGTATCCGAACATGGACTCGGCGCCGTTGTTCCAACTGGTAATGGTGCCGTCCAACGTCATGCTGACGATCGCATCTTCGGAAGATTCGACGATCGCCGCCAGCCGCGATTTAACTTCACCGGCCTCGGCGCGAATCTTGACAAAATCGATGACGAACTTGCTGCCGATCAGCCAAGCGACACTGGTGGCGATCAAGGCAACGACAAACAGTAGCAAGAGATTGCGCACCAAGTCGCGCGTAACCGGACCGAACGCGACATCTTTGGGAACGCCCACCATGATATAAATTTGTCCGCTTGCCGATGCCACGGTCAACGGTTTGAAGGCGTAGAGCCGGTCGACGCCGTCGAGACCGACCAAGTTATTCGCCAACTGGCTGCGCAATTGCAGCATCTCGAAAAGCGCGGCGTCGGGAACATGCTCGCCGGCCCAGCGCTCCGGTTCGGGAAAGCGCGCTAGAATCGTGCCCTTGCTATCGAGAATCGACAATGCGGCGCCTTCGGGCAACTTATGTTCCGATGCCAGCTGACCGATCCAGGCGACGTCCAAGGCGGCAAAAATCACCGCCGAAGTCGCGCCATCTCGATCGACGATTGGATAGGCGAAGTTTAAAACTTTGCGCCGCGCCGAACCATGGCGCTGATAATCGCCGATGGCGAATTTTTGCGCTTTGATGGCGGCGCGAAAATGGCTGGTTTTCGCCAGGCTCAAACCCGATTGACCATCTTCGTCAGCACGGCATTGGACATCGCCATTGGCGTCGGCGACACCGAGATCGACGTAGATTCGATTATGCTCGGTAAGTTGCTTGAGAAAGCCGTTGCAGCTTGCGCCATCGCCGCGCGTCACTTCCGAAATGTCGGCGAGCAAGGTCAAGAGCTGCTTTGCCGAATCGATGAAGCGCGCCTCGCGAATCGCCACGCTTTCGACGATCGCCCAGGAATCCTCCAGCGCTTCGCTGAGCTGCACATCGCGAGCCAGCTTGCCTTGGTAAAGGATCGCTCCCAGGATCGGCACCACCGCGACCAAGATGATGCCAAGCAAACGGCGCCGCAGTTGGCGCAAAAAGTCGCCGCTCGGCAGGTGGTGAATGGTATCGATGTTCCTCATCGCTCAACTATCGGCTCGTCAACCGCTGCGTAATTATTTTTTTAAGCGAGTCTGCTTTCGCGCGACGGCGCTGCGTCAATCGCCGCGCGCCTGGCTTGAACGTGCGGTTTGCCCTTCGCGCCGTTGGATCCATTCGGTCAACTGACTTTCGCGCAGACGCCATTGGCCGCCGACTTTGAGCGCCGGCAGGTCGGTGCTGCGAATCATGCGCTGCAACGTGCGTGTCGAGACATGCAGCAGCCGCGCCGCTTCGGCCAACGTCAACAAACGAATCTGCTCCGAGCTTGGTTCCATGGACAAGACACTCCTAGCGCTTTACTTCCGCAATGGCGGTGCCAAGCGCGACGATGCTGGAAGTCGCTGATTTGCTTGAGACAGACAGCGGAAAAAATAATCGGCTGAGTACAGAAATGGACAAGCCAAGACGGCTCGGGGCAGGTTCGCAATTGGCCGCGCCGCGAACTTAGAATTGCCGCCCTTTTTTAGTCGTTACGAGACCTTTTGCCGGCGTGTTTTTAACGCGCCGACTTGAGCGCAAAGCAAGCGAGGATTTGGGAAATCTGGCTACTGGCGGTAAAGAACGAGTCCGGCTTTGGCGGTGTCGTAACCGCCGAGGCTATTGACCGCTTGTTTGAATCCCGCGGAGCCAATCACTTTGAGCAGTTCGGCGCCGCGGGCGGATTCAAAAAAATTACGGTCGATGATCAAGTCATATTCTTCGTTGGCGACCGGAATGAAGTCGAGACGCAAGGCGTTGGCCGCCGCGCGCACACCCAAGCCGGCATCGGCGAGGCCGCTGGCGATCGCCACGCCCACCGCCATGTGGGTGAACTCTTCGCGCTCGTAGCCGGCAATGGCAGCGCCATCGATGGATAATTTTTTCAACTCGTAATCGAGCAACACACGGGTGCCGGAACCGGCTTGGCGGTTGACGAAACGAATATCATTTCTGGCAAGATCCTTGAGACTTCGTATCGATTTCGGATTGCCGCCAGCGACCAGAATCCCTTGTTCGCGCTGCGCCAAATGCACCAGCACGGCGGGAACTTTGGGAATCGCGCGCTGGATATCGGGTATGTTGTAAACGCCAGTCGCAGGATCGAGCAGATGGGTGCCGGCGATATGGGTCTCGCCGCGCTGAAGTGCCAGCAAGCCACCGAGACTACCGACGTTGGTGGCGGCGATTTTTAGTTCCGGGTGGCGCTGCTTCAATTGATCTTCCAGCACGCCGATGGCCAAATCGTGGCTGCCGGTGCAAAGAATGGTATTTTCGATATCGGCGATGGGACGCAGCAGTTCGACATCGGCGCTTTCGCCGGCGTTGAGCCCTTCGACCAAACTCGGAATGCGCAGCAAACCGTCGGCATGAACCATGGTGGTGATCACACCGGCGCCGCGCGCCAAAGGCACGGCGACTAATTTCTCGCCCACCCGACCCAAGGTCACGCGGATGAATTCTTCCAGACCTAAATGGGACGCGATCTTTTTTGGCACGATGGCGCGCACCGTCGGATGGGTCGGCGCCGCGATGCTCAAATATTTTTCCAGCGCAGGACGGAGAATCTCGCGGGCGATGACGATGGCCGACACCGGATAGCCGGGCACGCCAAGTACGGGTTTGCCGGCGGCGCAACCCAACACCGCGGGCTTGCCTGGCATCACGTCGATGCCGTGCGCCAGCAACTCGCCGGCGTCGGCAACCACGTCGGCAGTCAGATCATGCTCGCCCGCCGACGACCCGGCGATGATCGTCACCAAATCGCATTCAGCGAGCGCGCGCAATAACGCCGCCTTGAGCAAAGCCGCGTCGTCTTTGGCGCGTGGATATTTTACCGGCGTGCCGCCCCACTCACGGACGAAGGCGGCGAGCACGGTGGAATTGAAATCGATCACCGCCCCCGGCGTCGGTTCCTCGCCCGGCTGAATGATCTCATCGCCGGTGGGAATGATGCCAACCCTGGGCCGCGCCTTGACGCGCACGGTGGTGTGCCCGCCGGCCAGCAGCGCGCCCAAATCGTACGGCCGCAAACGATGGAAGCGCGGCAGCAACGATTCGGTCGCGACGACATCTTCGCCGACCAAACGCACGTGACTCCACGGCGCGACGGATTCGAAAATCTCAATCGTGTGGAAATCGATCTCGTGCACCTTCTCGATCATGATCACCGCGTTGGCCCAGGACGGCAGCGCGTTGCCGGTGTCGACGTATGTGAATGAATCCGGCCCAGCCGAATCGCCATCGGCGAGAGTGAGTTTCTTGCCGACAAACTCAGTGGCGCCAAAAGTCTCTGCGGCGCGCACGCAGATGCCGTCCATCGCCGAGGCGTGATAATGCGGCGAGGAAATTTTCGCGAACACCGGCGCCGCGGTGATGCGGTCGAGGGCGTCGTCGACCAAAATCTCTTCAACCGCGAGGCGCGACGGATCGACGGCCGACAGAAATAATTCGCGCGCTTCGATCAGCGGAGTTTTTTTGAGGTAACGTTTGCGGGCCATGGTAGTTGGGAAGTCTCGGGTTAAAATCTCTAGAACAGAATTACGTCCACATCCTCACCCTGTTCGAGGCCATCTTGATTCATCTCGATGCGCACCATGCCGTCGGCTTTGACCAGCGTGAAGATCGCCCCCGACTTGCTCGGTAACGGCGTGGCAATGAAGCCCGTGCCAGCGGCCTCCAAAACCACGCGCACATAATCCTCGCGGCCGATTTGCGATGCGATGTTGGTCTTCAACTTCGCCCGCACGGTGCGGCTAAAGCGCTGCAACGTAGCGACACTCTCGCCGCCCAAGCGGCGCACCATGGGCGCGCCGAACAGGTCGAAGATCACCAGCGCGGAGACCGGATAGCCGGGCAAACCGAGAATCGGCTTGCCGCAAGCTTTGGCGAAAATCGTCGGCTTGCCGGGCGCGATCGAGATGCCGTGAAAAATAAATTCCGAATCGGGAAAGGACAGAATCGTCTCAAGAGCGATATCCTTGGCACCCATCGAGCTGCCGCCGGATAAGAGCACGAGATCGCCCCAGGCCAACGCCGCGCCGATCGCGTCGGTCAGCTGGACGCGGTCGTCGCGCACCACGCCCCAATCTTTCAACTCGCCGCCCGCTTCTTCGATCAAGCCGGCGAGAGAATGCTGGTTGATGTTGCGCACCTGGCCGGGCCGCGGCTCAACGTCAACGTCGACAATCTCGTCGCCGGTGGAAAGCAGCGCGATACGCGGCCGTTTATAAACTGCGACGGAAGAAATGCCGACGCCGGTAAGCGCGCCCAAGTCATGACCGCGCAGCCGCCGTCCCCGAGAAAAAACCGGCTCGCCCTTTTTGATATCGTCGCCGATCTGAATGACGTTTTGCCAGGGCGAAACGCCGCGATGAATTTCCACCAAGCCGCCGTCGGTCTCATCGGTGTACTCGACCATCACCACCGCGTCAGCTTCAGGCGGCATCATGCCGCCGGTGGAGATGCGGATCGCCTCGCCCTTGGTAACCGGCTGGAACGCCTCCTTGCCCATCTCGACGACGCCGGCCAGTTTTAAATAGGCCGGCAGACTTTGACTGGCGCCGAAGGTGTCTTTCGAAATCACCGCGTAACCGTCCATCGCCGCGCGGTGAAAATGGGGCAGATCGACCGTCGAATGAAGATCCTCGGCCAACACCCGCCCGCGCCCATGCACCGAGCGAATCGTCTCACTGCCCACCGGCTGCACCGCCAACAGCAAGGCGAGAGCTTCTTGCGGCGTCAAAACTTTGAAGAATGTCTGTGCCATCCGCTGCGAATCTTAAGCAGAAGACTTCCCCGGAAGCAAATCTGCCGGCCGGTCGCTTGACAGACCTGCCGCTTCGGACGAGAATCACGCCCGCAATCGCCGCAATAGGAGAATCACTCATGAAGTTACAAAAAGTTTATCACATGGGCATTCCGGTCGATAATTTGGATCGCGCCAAAGAGTTTTACACCGGCGTTCTCGGTATGACCTATATCGGCCGGGTCGGCGGCAACCCCAACAATCCCGATTCGTTTCCCGTGCACGGCGTGGCGCAAAAGCTCGACCGTTACAGCTGCGGCAGTGACGATGTCGTGTTATTCGAGCGGCCCCGGCCGATCGAGCGTGACTCGTTAGATGAGGACGGCATTTTTCATCAAGCCTTCGACATGGCGTGGGAAGACTACGCTGAAGCACTCACGCAAGCCAAAGCTTTGGGGAAATTTCATCGCAGCGTCGAACGCGACAGCGGCAACACCATTTACATGTTCGACAGCGAAGGCAACTATCTCGAACTGCACTTCCCGCGTCCCGGCGGCCGGAGCGCGCGTGCGACAAATTAGTGTAGGGGCGACCGACGGTCGTCCGGTTCGAATCATTCAAGGAAAATCATGAAACCACCGATCAAACTCTCCATCGCCGCGACTTCCAAACGCGTCGAGATCGCCAACCTCGTCGGCTTCACATTTTTTAACAATGTCGAATTGCCGCGCCAATCCCAGCTCGACATCGCCATGGGCTGGCGCGATTCCGAACTGGGCGGCACCGGTCCGGCGATTCTAGTCGGCAAGAAGAAATATTCCTTCGGTTTTGGCAATCCGGTCGGCTTGTCGGCGATGGCGTATCTCGGCTGCGGATTTTACAAAAAGAAAATTCCCCTGCGCGCCATCGGCGTATTTCCCACTTGGGATCGTTTGATCTTCGCCGTGCGCCCAGACATCGGCATCGAGTCACTCGAAGATATTAAAAAACAGAAATATCCGCTGCGCATCTCGACACGCCGGCGCGGCAAACTGGCGACGACCATCTACGCCATCGAAGAAGTACTCAAAGCCTACGGCATGAGCTATCGCGATATCGAAAAGTGGGGCGGCAAGATCATGGAAGCGCCCAACCCCAGCGGCTCGGTGCGCAAAGATCATATTCAATCCGGCAAAGCTGACGCGGTGTTCGACGAAGGCGTCAAAAGCTGGGGCCCGACGGCATTGAACGCCGGCATGCGCTTTTTGCCGATCGATGACAACGCGGCAAAACATATGGCCAAGCTCGGCTTCCCCAGCGCCATGCTCACGCGCAAACACTACCCGAAGTTGGAACAAGACATTCGCTGCGTCGATTTTAGCGGCTGGACATTTTTCTGCCACTCCGATCTGTCCAATGAGATCACCTACCAAATGGCCAAAGCCGTCGACCTTTGCTACAAACAAATTCCCGTCGACCACTTCGACAAACGGCCGATGACCATGCGCGAATTCTGCCGCGGCGGCGAAGCGGGCCAGTTGAATATCCCGCTCCATCCGGGGGCAAAGAAATATTTTCGCGAGAAAGGCTACCTCTAGCCAGTGCCGCACCGACTTAAATCAATTGTTTTCGTTTTAGCCCTCGTCGCGGCGTCCGCCAACGGAGCATTCAATGCCCGCGCTGAACTATTCCGTGTCGCGCTCTCGACCAAAGACTTCGGTTACCTGCCGCTGTTCGTCGGCATGCGTGCCGGCTTGTTCGCCCAGGAGAATCTGGAAATTCAGTGGATTGTCGTCAACAGCAACGTCGTGGTCACTGCGCTGCTCGCCGGCGAGATCGATGTCGCCGGCATCGCCGGATCGTCGATGCGCGCGGCGGCGCGCGGCGCGCCGTTGAAAGCCAATTTTTTCCCCTACGATAAATCGCTCTTTGTATTGATGGGCGCGCCCAACATCAAGCGCGTGCAAGATTTGAAAGGCAAGGTGATCGGCACCACCGGCCCGGGCGCCACCACCGAGGTCGCTGCCTCCATGGTCTTGCAGCACCACGGCATGGACCCAAAAAAAGATGTCACCTTCATGACCATCGGCGGCGCGGAAACTTCCATCGTCGCCATGCGCAACGGCATCATTCACGCTCGCGCCTTCAATCCCGACGCCGCCTACATCATGAAGAAACAGGGCTTCAACGAGCTCGGCGTGCTCGCCGACATGGGCCCATGGCCCTGGGCCGGCTATTCCACTTCCGACGCGCTCCTGGCCAACCGGCGCGACAAACTTAAACGCTGGACCCGGGCGATGGTGAAGAGCTTGCAGTTCATGCTCAACCGCAAAGAAGACACTTACAAATTCGCCCAGGCGGATTTTTCCCACTCGCGCGATGTCATCGAAGGCGCGGCGAATATTTGCATCAAAGCGATCGATGCCGTCAATCCCGGAGGCGCCACCGACGACGCCATGCGCAAAAATATCGATTTGACTATCACCCAGCCGTTAAAACTGCCGGCCAGCCCGCCGATGACGCAACTGGTCGACTTCTCCTTGCTAAGGGAAATCCACAAAGAGCTTGGCATCCCAGGACGAAAATGACCCGAAACGTCGTCAGCGCAATTTTCGCCGCGATCTTGCTGCTCGCACCCTACAAAGTTCAAGCGCAGAGCACTGAAGCCAAGCTTGCGGCGTTGGAAAAATTTTTGCCGGCCGAACGCCAGCAACGTTTGCTCGACGCCGCGAAAGCCGAAGGTGAAGCGGTGATCTACGCCAACATGGACGTCACCGCGATGAAACCGCTCGCCGACGGCTTCATGAAAAAATATCCCGCGGTCAAGGCCACTAGCGTGCATTTCTCCGGCGCCGCGATCATTACCCGGATCGAATCCGAAAGCCGTGTCGGCAAACCCATGTCCGATGTCGTCCTGAGCGGCCAGTTGGGCGTGCTGGCATCCATCGAAAAGCGCATCGCCATGCGCTACCGCTCGCCGGAGCGGGAATCCTTGCGCGATAACTTCAAGGACAAAGACGGCCTGTGGACCGCCTACATGACCAACGTCATGGTCAGCGCCTACAACACCCGCTTAGTGAAAAAAGAAGAACTGCCGCGCAGCGTCGAAGATTTGTTGAAGCCGCGCTGGAAAAATAAACTGGTGATGGACAGCCAGTCCTACGTTTGGTTCGGCACCATGATGCAGTACCTCGGAGAAGAAAACGGCCTGCGCTTCATGAAGCGCTTGAACGAGCAAAATCTACAGCACTCCCGCGGCCGCCGCTTGATGACCCAACTGCTCGCCGCCGGCGAACACGACCTGGCGGTGGAAACCAATTTGAATTCGGTCTTGAGCTTGAGCAAGCAAGGCGCACCGCTCGCTTTCGCGCCGAGCCAACCGTACTTTCTCAGCCCAAGCTTGATGTTCATGAGCGCCAACGCGCCCCATCCCTTCGCCGGCGCGTTGTTTAGCGATTATCTGCTCTCCGAAGAAGGCCAGAAGATTATCGTCACGACAAATAGAATGCCCGCCCACCCGAAAGTAAAATCGCCGGAGAGCCAATTATTGGAAGGCCAAGATGTGCGCATGCCGGACATTTTCGATATAGGACGACGCTATCAACTGATCGGCAACCGCTACCGGGAGATTTTTCCCGGCGCACGATGAATAATTCCAAATTTCAAATTACAGATTCCAAATTGCCGGAATCGGACTTCAATCTGGAATTTGGAATCTGTAATCTGGAATTCGCAAATTAGAATTAAGAAAGGAACAAGCATGGCAAACAAGACCCGCATCACCCTCGGCCTCCCCGACCACCCCCGCTGCCAAGCGATCATCGACGGCAAAGTCGGCATCGAAGGCTATGATCTCGACGTCGACCCCAACTTCGTTTCTTCCGGCGAGCGCCATTACAAATATCTCCATGATCAATGGGATATCGGCGAAGTCTCGGCGGCGAGCTTGATGCGCGCCATTGAGAACGGCCAAGAGCTGCTGGCAATTCCGGTTTTCTTCGAGCGCGGCCCGCGCCAGCGCAATATTTATCACTGCGACAAACATCTGAAATATCCATCGGATCTCAAGGGCAAAAAGTTTGGCTGCTTTCGCTACGGCGCCACCGCCGTAGTTTGGGCGCGCGGCTATTTGCTCGATGCCCACGGCATCAAGACCACCGACATGCAGTGGTTCGTCTCCGGCAGAGAGGTTTTCATCGGCCATGAGTTGCAGGTTAAAGTGCAGCGCATCGATCCGCCGCCGCCCTTCGGCGGCGAAAAGCTCGTGCTGTCCAAAATGCTCAGCGAAGGCGAACTGCACGGCGCGGTGGTTCCCGGCGACAACGGCTATGCCGGCTTTTTCGGCGGCGGCGAGACCCCGCCAATGATGGCCGCCTACGCGGGAGTCAAACCGCTCTTCGATAACAACCAAGAGATTCTCGATTACGTGAAAAAAACCGGCATCAACCCGATCATGCATGTGCTGTCGATCCGCAAGAAAGTCGTCGAACAGCATCCCGACCTGCCGGCAAAGCTAACGCGTGCCTTCATGGAAGCGCGCGATGTCGCGTCGCAGTACATGCCGGCGGCAGAAATCGCCGGTTACCAGAAAGAACGCGATGCGCTGGGCGAAGATCCCTATGACTACGTGATGCACGATAACGAAAAACGCACCCTGGCGGCGATGAACCGCTACCAGATCGAGCAGGGCTTGATGAAAACCACGCTGCCCATGGACGAGATCTTTATCGGACACGTCTGAGACGCCAAGAGTGATGATGCTGCGATCGACCTTGGTCCTATTCGTCCTATCTGTCCTATTCTCCTTAGCCCGCGCCGAGGACGAGGTCGTTCTCTACAGCTCACTCAACAACGAGCAGATCGTCACGCTGGTCGACGCCTTCAAGAAAAAATATCCGGCGATCAAGCCGTCCTTCTACCGCGGCACCAGCGAACGCGTCTTACAGCGCGCCAGCACCGAAGCGAAAGCCGGCCGCTTCGCCGTCGATGTCCTCACCTCCGCGGGATTTCAGGTGCAGTTAATGAAAGAGACCGGTCTCACCCAGCGTTTCGTGCCGCTGGAAGCCGCGGCCTATGACGAAGGCTTTAAAGATCCCGATGGCCATTGGGTCAACGTTCACTCGCTGCTCAACTCCATGGCGTATAACACCCAGCATGTGAAATCGAATGAAGCGCCGAAGAAATACGAAGATCTTTTGGCGCCGCGCTGGAAAGGCCGCATCGGCGTCAATCTTTTAGACCCCGAGTGGTACGTCAGCCTGCAGCGGCGCTGGGGCAAGGACAAAGCGCGAAATTATTTGAAAGCGCTCGCCGCTCAACAACCGGCATTGCGCGACGGTCACAACATCACGGCGCAACTTCTAGCCGCCGGCGAATTTCACGTCGTCAGCAACACCTACGCTCACATTGCCGCGCGCATCAAGGGCCAAGGCGGCCCGGTGCAATATGTTTTCGACGAGCCGGTGATTACCTACGTCCATCCCATCGCGTTGGCCAAAGGCGCGCCCCATCCGGGCGCTGGCAAACTGCTGATCGGCTTCATTCTATCCGTAGAAGGACAACGCATGTTGCGCAAGCAGGGACGAATCCCCAGTCATCGCGACATCGACCCGCAAATTTTCTCCCTGCGCAACGTGAAACTACAAGCAAGCGATCCGCGCCAAGCGAAAGAATATGGTCCAGCGGGCGAAGAGTTCCGCGCAATCTTCGGCGCGCGATAAGGAAACACGATGAACCTATTCCCTGCCCTGCGAACCACTCCCCTCCCCGGCGGCTACATGGGAAAAATTCTCCGCGTCAATTTAACCGACGGCAAGCTCACCGACGAGAATCTGCCCGAAGAACCGATCTTAAAAAAGTTCATCGGCGGCCAGGCGCTGGCTTTATACATTTTAATGAATGAGTTGCCGCTCAACGCGACGCCCTTCGGCCCGGAAAATAAAGTTGTCATGATGACCGGCCCGCTCACCGGCAACGGATTTACGCCCGGCGGCACGAAGATGACCGCGGTCTACTTGAGCCCGCTCACCAACACCACACTCGGCCGCGGCGCCACCAGCGGCTACTGGGCGACTTATCTCAAAGCCGCCGGCTACGACGGCGTCATTGTCGAGGGCGTTTCGCCGAAGCCGGTCTATCTCTACATCAAAGATGGCCATGCCGAATTGTGCGACGGCGCCAAAGTCTGGGGCCTCGGCACCCGCGACACCGAAGATCGCCTGCGCGAGATCGTCGGCAACCGCGACGCTAGAGTTCTGTGCATCGGCCCAGCGGGAGAAAACCTGAACCGTGGCGCGATGCTCGCCAACGACTACAACCATTTCGCCGCCCATAGCGGCGGCGCCGTGCTCGGTTCGAAAAAATTGAAAGCCATCGTCGTCAGCGGCACGTTGCGGCCGGGCCATCGTGATAAAGCCAAACTCGCCGACGCCGGTTTGCGTTGGCGCAACGTCTTGCAGCAACACGATGTCAAGAAAAAGAAAACCAAATACGGCCACGGCGACGCCTGGGGCGCGCTGAATAATTTAAATTGGCGCAGCACCGACATCCAGCCGGCGCACATCGCCGGCTTCGCCGACAACGACGTCGTGCTCCGTCCCTGCTTCCAATGCGCGCGCATGTGTCCCTGGGACGCCAAGTTGGGCGCCGGCGAATTCAAAGGCACCGTCGTTCACTTCAACGCCGGCGGCGAATGGCTCGACAGCTTTTTTAATCTCGGCATCAAAGGCAACGCCGTGCTCTACTTAGCCGAGAAGATCAACAATCTCGGCATCGAGTGCAGTCACTTCTCCTGCGGCGCCGGCGTCGCGTTTGAAGCATGGGAGAAGGGCTTACTCGGTCCGGATCGAACCAACGGCTTGAAACTCGAATGGGGCAACGTCGAAGCTGTAGACAAATTGCTCGACATGGCGGCGCGGCGCGAAGGCTGGCTCGGTAATCTGCTCGCCGAAGGTCCCAAGCAACTCGCCGAGGCGCTCGGCGGCGACGCGCCCAATTGGGCGGTGCACACCAAAGGCGGCACGCCGGCAATGCACGAATGGCGCCCATTGCTCGGCCAAATGTTGAGAGAACTAGTCGCCAGCGGCGGCATGAAACCGCAGGGCGGCGGCTCGAAAAATCCCCCACCCGATCTGCGCGACAACGAAAATTGGGGCCCGTTGGAAATGGACAACCCAGAAGGTTGGGTCTGGTCCCATGTGCTTTCAGAACAGTACCGCCAGTTCACCGGCATCTTCGGTGGCTGCTGGTTCGCCCAGGAGGTGCACAAGAAAGATGGATTGAATTCCATCGTCGATGCTTTCAATGCCATCACCGGCTGGAATTTTTCCATGGAAGAAGCATTGCAAGCCGGCCACCGCAGCATGATCTTGCAAAGCCTCTTCGGTACTCAACGCGGCTGGATCGCCGACTTCGACTGGCAAGACGTCGGCCCAAGATTCTTAGAACCGATCCCCGACGGCAAGTACAAAGGCTTCACCATCGCCAAATGGCTGCCGGACATGATCTGGGACTACTACAAAAAATCCGGCCGCCATGAGCGCACCGGCCGGCCGTTCAAAGACACCTTGGAGAAACTTGGGTTGGAAGAATTCGCAGTGTGGAGTCAGGAGGCCGGACAGCTTTAGTCAGTTAACGGCTTGCAATCACCGGCAAGCCCTTTTACCATTAAAGCCGTCTTTGCAGGAGAGTAAAATGAGCATACCAGAGGTAAAGGTCAACCACCCTTACATCATGTCACACAAGGACTACTGCGGCGGCAGCCCGGTCATTCGCGGTACACGCTTCCCCGTACGATCGGTGGTCAACTATGTTCTCTATCAAGGACTATCGCCCGAAGAACTGGTCAAAGAGTTTTCTCATCTGAATCTCGCCCAAGTTTACGATGCGCTGTCTTATTACTACGATCACAGAGAAGCCATCGACCACGATATTCTCGAAAGCTCCGAAGCACCGAACGATTCTGCCGGGTGAAACGTGGCTGCCATCTCACTCCTTTTGGATGAGGATGTGCGGCCGTTGCTTGGCGAAATTCTTCGCGACCGGGGCTACGATGTTGTCCATGTCGCAGACAGGAGTCGTGCCGGCCTGATTGACGTCGAGCAACTCGCGTTTGCGGTGATCGAGCGGCGTGCGATCTTGACCTACAACGTCAAAGATTTTGTCCTCCTGGACAAAACCTATCGCGGAACGGGCAAAGAACACTGCGGCATCATCCTATCTAAGCAAATTCCTTTTAGAGATTTGCTGCAACGCACCCTGCGATTTCTAAACCGACATACCCGTGAATCGCTGCACAACAATCTCTTCTGGCTCACGGATTAACGTCTGCGAGCCAAAGCGCGTGAACAACCAGCCTACGGCAACGCCTCCAAAAGACGGCTCGCCCCCGTCAACGGATTTTTAATTTTCAACAGCTTCTGCACATACCAAACTCGCGCGGCGACGGGATGGACGACCGGCACGCCGAGATCGTTTTCCGCCGTGACGATGTCTTTGATTCCCCAAGCACCGGAACCCAGTAAGTAAATTCCCTGCGCCGTCGGATGTTTGTTGAATGACGCTTTCAAATGCCGATAGATCGTTTCGCTAGAAATCCCGTCCGCTTCGCTGGGCGAAGTATCCATGCCTTCCATGCCCAGCACTTCAAATCCGCAATCGCTAAAATAGCGCGTGAAGACATCGTTCATCTTCTGATCGCGGAAGTAAGTGCAACCGACGAATTTTTTGATTCCGAGCGCGCGCAATGCTTGCGCTTGTGACATGCCGGAAGTGAAGATTGGAATTTTATATTTCGCTTCCCAGCCGCTGACGATCTCCTGTTCCGCCTTGTGGCCGCGCACCATGAACGGCGGGCCGCCCTCGGGATGCATCAGATCGACGCCGATCTCCGCCAGCTCCGCGACCTTGGCGTGATAAGTTTCCATCGCGCCGAGATAGCCGCGCTCCGAATGTTCCTTGATGCCGGCGTACATAGGAATGCAGCCGACGCCTTCGGGCAACAGTCGAATAAACTCCACTAGCGATCCCGAACCGTACGTCGGTTTAATCACGCCGACAATGCCGCGCCATGTTCCTGAAGCCATGAGAGGTCTCCTTATTTATTCGAATTCAAAGTCGAAGCCACGCTAGTCGCTACCGACGATAAAAAACAAGAGCCTTTTACCGCCATTCAGTTGACGGCGGCAAAAGGTAAGTGGTACATCCACGCTGTTAGCGCACAAGTAAGCCGAAAGGACCCGCATGGCCAACAAACCGACCGACACTCTCATTCAAGAATACGGCAACCTGGTGCCCACAGGCCGGCTGCTCGACGGCAAGCCGCGCAGCATTTTATTCGACGCGACCAAGTGCATCGGCTGCCGCCACTGCGTGCAGGCGTGCAAAGACTGGAACGATCACGACCGCACTAGCTTGTATGAATTGTCCAGCACCAATTGGATCACCATGGAGCCGCCGGTGCTCGAAGGGTTGTCGCCGCTGTGGGCGAGAAACAGTTGCATGCACTGCGACTTCGCCGCCTGCGCCGCCGTGTGTCCGGTGGAAGCGATCACCAAATATGAAGAAGGTCCGGTGGTCATCAACAAAGATGTCTGCATCGGCTGCGAGTACTGCATTCACGCCTGCCCCTGGGAAGTCATCACCAAGAATGAAATCACCGGCAAAGCGAGCAAATGCACCATGTGCAGCGACCGCATCAGCGAAGACAAGCAGCCCTTCTGCGTCCAGGCCTGTCCGGTCGATGCTCTCGACTTTGGCCTGACCGAAGAGATATCGGCAAAAGCGAAGCAGCAAGCCGAAACGGTGGGCGGCTACACCTACGGCGAAAAAGAAGCCGGCGGCGGCAGCGTCGTCTATGTCTTGAAAGAAGGCAAAGAAAACTATGGCCTGCGCGACATCGCCGCGGGCAGATTTCCCAAGCACAAGATCCCGCTCGGCCTGATGTTGAAAGATCTATTCACGCCGCGCTGCGGCATCGCCGGCAAGATGCGCGCGCTCTGGCTCGCGGTCACGCATCCAAAGCGGCTTATCTACCGGTATTTCTCGTGACCCGAAAATTGCGGAGCAATCGTCAGTGAGCTGCTCTTTCTTAGTTCCTTCTCCCCTTGCGGGAGAAGGTTAGGATGAGGGGTATTTTGTAGGGGCGTATTGCATACGCCCTCCGGCACCCTCACCTCAATCCTCTCCCATCAAGGGAGAGGAGGTCGGAATTAATGCGCTGCGAATGAAAATATTCCATACCACGATTGCAGTTTTCATGCTCTTCGCGCTCGCGACAAGCGTCGCCCACGCCGAAAAAATCCGCACGGCGATCCCGCAGGCTAACTTAAACTATCTCTCGATCTACGTCGCCGACGCGCGCGGCTTCTTCAAAGACGAAGGGCTCGATAATGAAACCGTGGTCATCTCCGGCCCGCTGTCCATCGCCGCGTTGCTCAGCGGCGACGTTGACTACAGCGGCGCCGGCGGCAGCGGCATGCGCGCCGCGCTCAAAGGCGCACCGCTCAAGGGTTTCTATTTTCAATCGGAGAAGGTTACTTTTTACTTGGTCGCCGATCCGAGCATAAAATCCACCGCCGACTTGAAAAGCAAAAGAGTCGCCATCGGCAGCGCCGGCGATACGCAGGACCGGATGATCACCATGTTCGCCGAACGCGGCGGAGTGAGCAGCCGCGACATCGTCCGCATCGCCGTCGGCGCCGATACCGCGACGAGAATTCTCACGATCAAAAGCGGCAATGCCCATGCCACCACTGTCGATCCCGGTGGGTTGGTTTTCGCGCAGAAAGAAGGTCTCGTTTCGCTCGGCTTTCTCGGTGATCTATTTCCTATGCCGTTTCAAGGTTTTGTCACCGCGGAAAAAAAGCTGCGTGACAATCCGGCGCAGGTCAAACGCTGGCTCAAGGGCGCGATCCGCGGCTTGATGTTCGTCCGCGATCGACCTGAAGAAGCTGTCGACCTCGGCATCAAAAAACTTCAGTTGGGCAAAGCCACCCGCGCCATGGTCGTCGAAGGTGTGAAGAACTACGTCCGCGCCCTACCCCAAGGCGTGCCCGGACTACCGAGCGCCGAAGGGGTGAAAAATTTCCTCGAATACGACATCAAGATTCCCCTCGGCATCAAAGAGGATATTCCCGCCGAGCGTTTGTTGAACTTGCAACTCGTCGAAGAAGTCAAAAAAGAACTGGAAGCCGCGCAAAGGAGAATTAGCAAATGACCTCGGAACAAGATCTACGCGAACAGTTGGCGCTGTGCACGCGCATTTTTGCCATGCAAAGCATGATCGGCCTGTTCGGCCACGTGAGCGTGTACCAGCCGGAGACCAAGACGGTTTTCATCACGCCGGGCATGGGCTCGGACAAGGGCAGCCTCACGCCGGAAGAGATAGTGCCCTGCGACTTGAGCGGCAAACCGCTCGCCGGCAAAGAAGGGCCGCCGGTGGAATGGCCGATTCACACCGCGCTGCACGGCGCCCGCGCCGATGCTCTGGCGGTGGCGCACTTGCATACACCCCACGCGACGCTGTTCGCCATCGCTAAAAGAAAATTTCAACCCGTCACGCTGCAAGGAGCGATCTTCGCCGACGGCGTGCCGCTCTATCCCGAAGCGCAGTTGATCACCAATCCGCAACGCGGCGACGCATTAATGAAGGTCATCGGCGACAAACGCGCCGCGCTCTTGCGCGGCCACGGCATCGTCGTCGTCGGGCAAAATCTCCAAGAAGTGCTTTACAGCGCGCTAGTCTTGGAAGACGACACGAAAAAAACTTTGCAAGCCGCCACCCTCGGCGAAGTCGGCACCATCAGCGCTGAAGAGTGCAAAGAGTTCGCTGCCGAGATCGCCTTGGAGCGACGCGCCGGCCGAGCCTGGAATTATTTTCGCAGTTTGGAAGCGCGCTGGGATCGTCAACCGTCGACGGGGCGGAGCGAGTTGTTTCCGTAGGCGTTTGAGCATGGCGTTAGCAGAATCCCTCGATACGACCCTACGGGTCTACTCGGGAAATCGGAATGCCAATCCGTTTCCCCGAGTAAGCCCGAAGGGCTGTATCGAGGGGTTCCGATCGGCCTGTTGAACACCAAGCGCATGTCGAAGGATCAATCAGATTCTCATCGGAGGTTGTATGAGCGAAGGCGTTAGACTCTACGCCGGCACCCAACATGGGTTGATCACTTGGAAGTCGACGAGTTCCGGATGGCAAGAAGTCTCGCGCCACTTCGAAAACGGCATCATCGACTCGATCCACGGCTGCAGGCGGTCGCCGGAAATAGTTTTCGTCGGCGTCACCCATGACGGACTTTATCGAACCATCGACGGCGGCAAGAGCTGGGCGAAAGTCTTCGATGGCGATATCCGCTCGGTCACCGTCGATTCCACCGATGACAAAATTGTCTACACCGGCATCGAACCGGTCGGGCTATTTCGCAGCGAGGATGGCGGCGACAGCTGGCAGGAAGTCGCCGCGTTGAAAAAGTTGCCGCAGTCGGTGCGCAAAAACTGGTGGTACCCGCAAGCGCCGCACCATGGCCATGTGCGCAATATTCATATTCATCCCGACGACTCGAACATCATCTATCTCTGCCTCGAACACGGCGGCATCGTGCGCAGCTTCGACCGCGGCGCCACCTGGGAGGATGTCAGCAAAGGCATCGACTATCTCGACATCCATGTCATCGCCAACTTTCCTAAACGCAACGACCTTTACTACGTGGCGAGCGCGCGCGGCTTCTTCACCAGCGAAAAACCGGAAGACGGCTGGACTCGCGCCGAAGACGGTATGACGCGCGACTACTTTCACGATTTTCTTTTTTTGAATCCGCAGCGCGAAGGCGAGAAGGCGACCATGCTGATCGCCACCGCCGACGCTTCGCCAGATTTTTGGCGCAGAGAAAACCGCGGCGCACGCGCGGCGATCTTCAATAGCACCGATGGCGCAAAATCTTGGTCGCGCATCGCCAATGGCCTCGCCGAAGAACTCGACTCGATGGTTTGGGCGCTGGTGCATCACCCGACCGATCATAATTCAGTCTTAGCCGGCTTCGGCAACGTCGCCCGCGGCCACGCGTCGGGCGCCGGTGGCGCCGGCGATCTAATGATCAGCCGCGACCGCGGTGATAGTTGGGAGAGATTGGATATCGATCTGCCCGCCGATCGAGTTCTCTGGGCGGCGGCTGATTAATCAAGAATCCCTCGCTACGCGCTGCGCGCTACTCGGGAAATCGGTCTTTGAATCAGACCGGACTGCAATCCGATTCCCCGAGTAGACCCGCAGGATCGTAGCGAGGGGCTCCGACATCCGAGCAACCATTTATCAAGGAACCGTAATGGCCAACTCCGACTACACAAACTTCTTCCCAACCACACGCACAACCCGCCTCCCCGGCGGCTACATGGGAAAAATCCTGCGCGTCGACATGACGACGGGAAAACTCACCGACATAAATCTTCCCGAAGAACCGCAGCTGCGCAAGTATTGGGGCGGGCAACTTTTCGCCGAGTATGTCTTACTCAACGAACTGCCGCTCGACATCGATCCCTACGATGCGAAAAATATTATCGTCGGCATGACCGGCCCGATCACCGGCACTGGTTTCACACCTGGCGGCACCAAGATGTGCTTCGTCTATTTAAGCCCGGCGACGAAATATACTCTCGGCCGCGGCGCCACCAGCGGCTACTTCGGCACTTCGCTAAAAAACGCCGGCTACGACGGCATCATCGTCACCGGCGCGGCGCGAACGCCAAAATATCTTTACATCGGCGAAGACAAAGTCGAACTGCGCGACGCGAGCCATGTCTGGGGCAAAGGTATTCGCGAGACCGAAGACACGCTGCGCAAAGAGTCCGGCCATCAAGATGCGCGTGTCGGCTGCATCGGTCCCGCCGGGGAAAATCTTGTCCGAGCCGCCATGTTGGTCAACGATTACAATCACACCGCGGCCCATGGCTTGGGTGCGGTGATGGGCTCGAAAAAACTCAAAGCCTTGGTCGCCTGGGGCACCAAGCGGCCGCGCTTGCACGACAAAAATAAACTGATCGACGCCGGCGCGCGCTGGGCCAAAGCGATCGCCTCGCGCAAAACGACGGTGAAAAAACGTTTGACCAGCGTCGGCCACGGCGAAGATTGGGGCGCGATCACGAAATTGAATTGGCGCAGCACGATCATCACCGACGAAGCCAAAGGGCTCGATCAGAACCGCGTCACTCTTCGTCCCTGCTTCCAATGTCCCCGCATGTGCCCGTGGGACGTTGAAATCGGCGAGGGCCGCTTCAAAGGCAAGATCGGCCACTTCAACGCCGGCAGCGAATGGATGGACACTTTTTATAATCTCGGCTTCAAGGGCAACGATGTGCTTTACCTCTCCGAGCGCATCAACGACCTTGGCATCGAGTGCAGCCACTTCGCCTGCGGCGCTGGCCTCGCCTTCGAAGCCTGGGAGAAAGGCGTGCTCGGCCCCGACAAAACCGACGGCTTGAAGTTGGAATGGGGCAACATGGAAGCGGTCGAGACGTTGCTCGAACGCTGCGCCCGGCGCGAGACGTGGCTCGGCAACATTCTCGCCGACGGGCCGAAAGAATTGGCCGAAGAGTTAGGCGGCGAAGCGAAGAATTGGGTAGTGCACACCAAAGGTGGCACGCCGGCGCAACATGAGTGGCGTCCGATGCTGAGCCAAATGCTGCGCGAGCTGGTCGCCAGCGGCGGCATGAAGCCGCAAGGCGCCGGTGGCAAGGAACCTCCCGACGATTTGAAGTATCGTGAAAAGTGGGGACCGCTCGATCCTAATCAGCCCGACGGCTGGACGAGTTCGCATCTGATCACCGAAAAAGTCCGCCAAGCCTGCGGCATCATGGGCGGCTGCTGGTTCGCCTTGAACGACAAGCCGCGTGACGGCGTGCAGAGCATGCTCGACGCGCTGAACGCCACCACAGGATGGGATGTAAGCCTGGATGAACTCATCGACGCCGGCCACCGCGCGATTATTTTACAAAGCGTCTTCGGCACTCAGCGCGGCTGGATCGCCGAACATGACTGGCAAGATGTCGGCCCGCGCTTTTTGGAACCGATCCCCGACGGCAAATACCAAGGCTTCACAATTGCGAAATGGTTGCCCGGCTTGGTTTATGAATATTACAAAATCTCCGGCCGCCACGAACACACCGGCCGGCCGTTCATGGACACGCTGGAAAAATTGGGGATCGAGGAATTCAAAGAGTGGAGCCAGTTAGATTGAGCTGAAACTTATCGACGCATTACCTTTTTCTTATTCCGTCATTCCCGCGTACGCGGGAATCCAGGTTTATTCCTTACCTGGGCTCCCGCTTTCGCGGGAGCGACGACTGACGGAGACCTGAATGAAAAACAGACCAAAGTCCCGATTGAGAATGTTCATCGTAATTCTGCTCGTGGCACAATTTCTACTCGCAGCCGCCGCGCACGCCCAAGCGTTAAAAAAAATCCGCCTGGCCAGCTCGTCGACCAACGTCTCGTTCCTCGCTCTCTACACCGCGCTCCATCGCGGCTTCTTCAAAGACGAAGGCATCGATCTGGAAATCATTTTTATGCCGGCCAATCTCGCCAGCACGGCGGTACTGAACGGCGACGTCGATTTCAACGGCGCTGTCACCGGCACCATCGGCGCCGCGGTGCAAGGCCGGCCGATGAAGGTCCTGCTCTTCACCGTGTCCAAGCCGTTGCTGTTCTTGGTAAGCCAGAAAAACATCAAAGACGTAAAACAACTCAAAGGCAAAAAAATCGCCGGCAGCTCGCCTGGCGGCTCGGCGACGCTGCTGGCGAACCAAGCGCTCAAACAAATCGGTTTGGAACCTGGCAAAGACGTCTCGGTTTTGCAAATGTCCGGCAGCGCCGCCAGCCGCTACGCAGTTTTAGAATCCGGCGTGGTCGAAGCGTCGTTGTTGTCCGTACCGGAAAATATCATCGCTGTCGAAAAAGGTTACAACGAGTTGCTGTTTCTCGGCGATGTCGTCGAGTTTCCCCAAAACGGCTTCGGCACTTCGGATAAACGCATTCGTGAAAACCCGGACGAAGTCTACCGCATGGTGCGTGCCACGCTGCGCGGCCTGCAATTCATCTGGGATAAAAACAACAGCGAAGCAGTGACCAATGTCCTGATGAAGCAATGGAAAGTCAGCGACCGCAAGATGGCCGCCGAGATGTCGCGCCAAGTTGGCCGAGTGCTGACCAAAGACGCCTACGTCAAACCGGAATCCGTGCAAGTATTGATCGACCTCGCCCGCGAGAGCGCCAAAGTCAGCAAACCGGTTTCAGTCTCAGATGTCGTCGATTACAGTTTCTTGGATCGAGCAAGGAAAGAGTTGGGGATCGGGAAATAGATTTTTGGGGTTCGAGTGTTGGGTTTCGGGTGGATGACCGAACGGAGCTATGTAGGGGCGCGATTCATCGCGCCCTCTTGGCGGTGCGGTAGGACGGGGGGACCCCTCGATGCGCGGCCGATGACGGCCGCTACTCGGGGAATCGGATTGGATTTTCCGATTCCCCGAGTAGCCCGTAAGGGCGTAGCGCGGGGCGTCCGATAATTCCAGACGCTAGACTCAATACGCGCTAAAGCAACGGATCGATAATCACCTTGATCGAATCCAGCCCACTCGCCGTCAGCTGAAAACCGACGCCGGTTTCCGCCAACGGCAAGCGATGCGTCACCATGTCGGCAACGCGCACCTTGCGTCCGCGAATCAACTCCAGCGCTTCTTTCAAATCGTCGCCGCTGCCGGCGTAGGAAGTGACCACGTTAATCTCGTCGCGCCAGAAATCGAACAGCGGGATCGGCACATCGACGCCGGCCGTCGTCGGCGCGAAAAACAATAGCGTACCGCCGCGGTCGACCGACTTAACCGCCTGCTGAATCGCCGCCATGGCGCCCGTGCAAACGATCACCAGATCCGCCAAGCGGCCGTCGTTCAACTCTTTGAGCCGCGCTGGCACGTCTTCAGCGCCGTGAATAGCGGCATCGGCGCCGAACCGTTTCGCCGCGTTCAAACGATACTCACTGATATCGGTGGCGATGACGCGCGCCGCGCCGCGCGAGCGAGCGAGTTGAATGTGTAGCAAACCGGAAATCCCGCTACCGATGACCAAAACCGTCTGCCCCGCAGCAAGCTTGGCAAAACGCTGCGCCCGCACGACGCAAGCCAGCGGCTCGATGAACGAACCCTCGTCAAACGTCATCGAATCGGGAATGGGCAGCGTGCCGAGTTCGACGTTGATCTTCGGCACGCGAATATATTCGGCGAAGCCACCAGGCTCGAAGTGAGTCGCGCGCAGTAAATCACAGACGGATTGATGCCCTGCTGTACAGTAGCGGCAGGTGCCGCAAGACACATGATGCGTCGAAAAGATCCGATCGCCGACTTTGAATCCTTCAACACCCGCGCCAACTTCGACGACTTCCGCGGTGATCTCATGGCCGAGGACAAGAGGTGCTTTCCTGACTCGGTACCACTCCATGAGATCGCTGCCGCAGATTCCGCTCGCACGAGTTCGAATTAAGATCTCACCAGCGCCGATTTTCGGCACTGGCAATTCTTCCAACCGCACATCACGGTTGTTGTAGTACATAGCGACGCGCATGCTCATTGTCCGCGGAATAAGTTGCAGTAGCCTTATTTTTTCAGCTCGCTTTACGTGCCTTGGAGCTTTTCTCACTCCCGTAAATCTTGAATGCTTCTTTAACCGATACATTGTCATGCACGATCGCGCGCACCGCTTTGATCATCCCTACAGGAGAATCGGACTGAAAAATATTCCGGCCCATGTCGACGCCGACGGCGCCGTAGGTAACCGCATTATGCGCCAATTCGAGCGCTTCCAACTCCGGCGTCTTCTTGCCGCCGGCGACGATGACGGGGATCGGACAGCTGCCGATCAACTCTTCGAAGTTGTCGCAATAATAAGTCTTGACGATATGCGCGCCCATTTCCGCGGCGATGCGGCAGGACAATCCTAAATAGCGCACGTCACGCGCCATGTCTTTGCCGACGGCAGTGACGGCGAGCACCGGGATGCCGTATTTCTCGCCTTCGTCGACCAGCTTGGCGAGACTGACCAAAGTCTCTTTCTCGAACTCCGAGCCGACGAAGATCGACAGCGCGATCGCTGAGACGTTCAAGCGAATGCACTCTTCCATCGAAACAGTAATCTCTTCGTTGGACAATTCTTTGAGAATGCTCGTGCCGCCGGAGACCCGCAGGACAATCGGCTTGTCCGCCTTGGCGTCCACCGAAGTTCTGAGTACGCCGCGCGTCAGCATGATCGAGTCGGCGTGGGGCATCAGTGGTTCGATGGTTTTGCGCGGCTCTTCCAAACCGCTGGTCGGTCCGAGAAAGTAGCCGTGGTCGACGGCGAGCATCACGGCCCGTCCATCCGCTTTTATAATTCGCGCCAAACGATTGGCCATTCCCCAGTTCATCGACATAAGCCCTCCCGAGAGTAGGAATGATTTCGCCGAAAACTATCACAAAAAGGATTTGAATGTGAACCGGCAATTTGACAGCACGGCGCTGGAATTGTAGGTTCAACGGCAAAGCCAGGAGGAACTATGCCAATTGAAATCATCGATATGGTCAAGAAGGCGGGCGAAGGCAAACGCCAAGTGATCTTCAACACCAACCGTTTTCACGCTTGGGTCCATGTCTATCCAAAAACCGGCGATGCCGACGACATGCACTGTCACAACGCCGATCAAACTTTCTACGTCATCGACGGCGAGTGCACCATGCATTTCCCCGACGGCGGCAAGGCGCTCATGACGCCGGGCATGGCGGCGACCATCACCGGAGGTTCGTTCTATCAGCTGGAAAATAGCGGCAGCGGACCGATGGTCTTGATGGGCAACCGCTCCGGACCGTCGGAAGCGATCCAGCACATCAACTATGAGCTGCGCACAGACATTAAGAAACTGTCCAAAGAAGAGGCGGAAAAAATTCGCCATCCCAGTAACACGGGGGTTTAGGGCGGAGTTGGTAGGTCAATTTACCGCATCTTCTCGCCGATGCATGATCGGCCAAAGATAGCGCCCACCCAAGCCGAGCAGAATCAGCGCGCCGCCGGTTAAAGTCGCGCGGGACGGAATTTCACCGACGGTCAACGCCACCCACAGCGGATTGAGCACCGGCTCGATCAGCGCGATCAGCGACGCCTCCTGCAACGAAACCGTTTGCAGCCCCTTGGAAAAAAGAAAATAGGGCATGCCGAGCTGCACGGCGCCCATGATCGCGAGTATCGCCGCTTGCTGCCAAGTCAACGCGAGCCGCGAGCGAACCACCAACAGCAGCAACAGCGCGCAAACCATATTGTTGATCCAAGTTAAATAAATCGGGCTGACATTTTTCGTGCGGCCGAGATTGATCATGTAAGCGGCGAACAACACGCCGCTCAAGAGCGCGAGCAAGACGCCCCTCATCTCCGGCGCGCCGGCGCTGTCGAATGAAATAATCGCCACACCGACCATCGCGACGCCGAGAGCCAGGCCGTTTAAGCGAGAAATTTTCTCGCCCAACACCAGCCGAGAAAAAAGAAAGACGAACACCGGCGCCGTGTACTGCAAGACTATCGCATTGGCCGCCGTGGTGAGCTTGTTGGCCGCGACAAACGCGCTGATCGCCGCCGTGTAGGTCACGACTGAAACGAATATCGCCGGCGAAAGGCGCAGCTGACTCGGCCGCACAAAGGGCAAAAAGACCAACGACGCGAACAGGCTACGATAAAAGACGATGGTCAACGGATGGAGATCGAGAAATTTTATGAAGACACCGGCAAGGCTCCAAAGAAACGCCGCGGCAAGAATGAGCCAGCGGCCGCGCTCAACATCGCGCCGGCTCGGCAGATAGAAATTCGAATCAGTCATCGCGAGAGCCAGACCGTAGCAGCACCACCACCGCGCCGCAATGCAGCAAGCGCGCGCCCCCACCTTCATCCTCCCCCGCTTGCGGGGGAGGAAAGAGGAGGGGGATTTACCGCGAACTACAGAATAAATAATTTGACATTCGTTGGGGCCGGTCGCGACCGGCCCTCTGAACGCAAGCGCACGGCGGCACAAAAAAAAGGGACGAAACGCCAAGCGTCTCGTCCCTTTGAATGAAAATTTAAAAAGCCGATCGGTAAACCGCTATTGGCGGTCGGAAACCACCGAGACCTTGAGAGTCACCGTCAGGTCAGCGGACAGGCGCACCGGCACGTCGTAGTCGCCGGCGACTTTGATGGTTTCGGCGAGATGAATCTTACGCCGGTCGACGGTGAGACCCTTGGCCTTGAGCGCCTTTTCGATCTGAATGTTGGTCACCGAGCCGAACAACTTGCCTTCTTCGCCGACCTTCATCGGGATCACCAGCGCCACGCCGTTCAACTGGTCGCCCACCGCTTGGGCTTGACGCAGAACTTTCTGCTTTTGGTCGCCGACGATTTTCTTGTGGTGATCGAGGGTTTTTAAGTTCTTCTTGTTGGCTTCGAGCACCAAGCCGCGCGGCAATAAAAAGTTGCGCGCGTAGCCGTCGCGCACACGGACGATCTCGCCGATCTTGCCGAGATTGACGACGTCTTCTTTCAAAATAACTTCCATGGTTCCTCCACTAAGCTGCTTCGTTGGGCGTGAGGTTGTCTTTGCTCAAACGGCGAAAATCGCCCCACAGATCGAACAGACCCAGCCCCACCACCAGCAGCGTAAAAATTTGTTGAAACACGATCAGCACATAGGTCAAGCCGCGTAAAAAGCGCGGCACTTTGTTCTTGTGAAAAAAAAACCCGATCACCGCCAGCCCCTGGGCGAAATAGTACGCGCTAATCACCAGCAACAGATTCGCCGCCACCACTCTCGCCGCGCCCGGCGCCGGAACGAAAAGCGTGAAACCGCAAGCTATCAAACCCCACACCAGCGGCTCTGGGCCCTTCCACTCGCGCAGGTTCGTCAAGGTAAACCAGCTCGCGCGCTGTTCGGGATAGCGCCGGCCAAGATAGAGAATATTGACCAGCGCGATGAACGCGAAACTGAGCAGCAACAAAGCCGGCAGCACCTGCAAGAGCATGTCGATGATCTGCGGCGCTCTCTCTTTGAGCAGCGCAATGCCGTCCTGCGGAAAGCCCATTTTTTCCTGCATGCGCACGGCGGCTGCCATTTTCTGGGTCATGCCTTGGCGAAAGTCGTTGAACATCGCCGACCACGAACCGAAAAAAAACCATGAGATGGCTGCGGTCAACGCCAGCATCACACCCGCCACGCCGGCAACTAAATGGTCGATCACGCGCAGCCAACCCAACAAGCTCAACAGCATCGCCGCCATGACGGCAAAGATGCCATAGATCAAGGCCAGCTCCTCGCCGGCTAAAATGATCAACGCGACGATGGCGACTCCCAAGAGCGCCATGCCGCCGGCGGCGCCGAACTTGAAACCGAACATCAGCACGGGCTGGACGACAAAGGGCAGGAGAATCACGCCCAGCGGCGGCACGCCAATCGCGCTCATGAAGATGAAAACGCTGGCGGCCAAAGCCAAAAGAAACTTACTGATGACTTCGAGCCGCCCCATCACATAGATCCAAGAAAAAGCTTAGGTATTGGCGGTGGTAAACGGCAGTAACGCCACGCTACGTGCCCGCTTGATGGCGGTGGTCAGCAGACGTTGATGGCCGGTGCAATTGCCGGTGATGCGGCTCGGCGTCATCTTGCCCCGTTCGGTGACGAACTGCGTCAGCATGCGCAAATCTTTATAGTCGATCTTGAGCGTTTTATCGGCGCAAAACCGGCACACCTTACGCCGAAACATCGGCCGGCGGCGCTGTCCACCCCTGTCTTCATCCGATCGCTCGCGGCTCGGGCGCGCGCTCCGTTCGTATTGTGCCATAGATTAAACTACCTCTTTCTCCAAATTAAACCGTCACTGCCATCCACCGACGAATATGCAGCAGTCGAATCAATGACTAGCGGCATGTAAAAATTGCTATTCCGCAGGCGGTTCGGCGGGCTTCGCTACGGCCGCCTCTTCGGTGTGACGCCGCGGATCTTCATTGCGCCGTGGATCTTCGACATAACGCGGCGTCGAAGGACTCACGGTGGGCGTGGTTTCGTCGGCGCGCACGGTCAGATAGCGCAGAATCCCGTCAGTGAGCCGGATATTACGTTCTAGTTCATCCACCGCTTTGCCGGTGGCCTGGTAACGTATCAAGGTGTAGAAGCCGCGACCTTGCTTTTCGATGCGATAAGCGAGGTCGCGAGCGCCCCACTCATCGACGGCAGTCACGGTGCCTTCCTGGCCTTCGATGACCTTCTTGAAACGCTCGATGAACTCTTTGTTGCGCGGCCCTTTTTCGGGATGAACCACAAAAAGGGTTTCATATAGAATCACAGTATTCGTACCCTCCCTAGCAAGACGTTTTTTCTAACATAGCCACCCGCTGTTTACAACGTAAGCGGGCTAGCCATCGGCCCGGTTATAGTGCTCCATGGCGCGCTGCGCTCCGTCCTGCAGCAGGCAGCCAACGGCAGCTGCGGTGCGGTCGAGGATGGCGCCGAGCCGGTTTTTCTCCTCGATGCTAAACGAATCCAAAACAAAGGGCGCGGCGTCCATACCCATCGGCGGCCGGCCAATGCCGACTCGAATGCGGCCAAAGGGCGCTCCCGCCAAATTTTCTAAAATCGACGCAATGCCGCGATGACCGCCGGCGCTGCCATGGGTGCGAATCCTTATCCGGCCGAAGGGTAAATCCAAATCATCGTAGACGACCCAAAGATCTTCGCTGGTGCCGTGATATTTTTCCAACACGCCCTTCACCGCGGTGCCGCTCCGATTCATGAAGGTCTGCGGCTTGGCAAGAACCACTTGCTCGCCGTTAACGCTCCACTCGCCGATCAGGGCGTCGCAATGTTGGCGGCTGATTACGATCTGATTCTGCTGCGCCAGCCGGTCGACAACAAAGAAGCCGAGATTATGCCGCGTGTGCTGGTACTTCTCCCCCGGATTGCCGAGACCGACGATTAACTTCACCGAGCCATCCCAGCCGAACCGGAATCATGAACCGTCTACGCTGCGCCTTCCTTCTTCGCTTCCGGTGCCACTGGTGCAGCCACGGCTTCCGCCACCACGGCGGGAGTCGGCGCCTCTTCAACCGTCGGCGTCACCACCGCGACCAAAGCCAGATGCGGCTCGGCCAGCGCCGTGACGCCCGAAGGCATCGCCAACTGTTCGATGTGGATGGAATCGCCGATATCGAGCCCGCTGACATCGACGTTGAAAAATTCCGGAATATCCAAGGGCAAACATTCGACTTCGAGTTCGCGCACGATGGGCTGAAGAATACCGCCGCGGATCACGCCCACCGCTTTGCCGGTAAAATGCAAAGGCACGTGAACCTGAATCGTCGCGGTCAAGTCCACTTCATAGAGATCGGCGTGGATCACGTCGCCGCTGATCGGATGATATTGCATGCTTTTGACCAGCGCGACCTTTCCCGCCAAATTGCTGGCCGAAGATTTCAGACGGACCAGATGGGAACCTTCCAGACCGGCGACCCGGCTGGTGAATTCACGTTTGTCCAATTCTAACGAAACCGTTGCGGTCTTCGGTCCGTAAAGGATGCCGGGGATTTTGCCGCTGCGGAGTAACCGTTTGGCGTCGCGCTTGCGCTTTATGTCACGGGCATCGGCTTGTATTTCTAAAGTTTCCAAGGAATCTACCTCCTGCTATACGAAAAGCGAACTGATCGATTCTTCTTCATGAGTGCGGCGAATCGCTTCGCCGATGAGATGCGCCACCGAGAGAGTTTTAATCTTACGGCAACCTTGCGCTTGTGGGCTGAGGGGGATGGTGTTGGTCACGATCAGTTCCTCCAACGCCGAACCTTCGATGCGTTTGATCGCCGGACCGGAAAGCACCGCGTGGGTGCAACAACCGATAATTCTTTTCGCCCCTTCTTTTTTCAGCGCCGCCGCCGCCATGGTCAGCGTCCCCGCGGTATCGACCATGTCGTCGATGAGAATCGCCACCTGGTCATGAACCTCACCGATGATGTTCATCTCGGCGACCTCGTTGGGCCCCACTCGCCGCTTATCGATGATCGCCAGCGAGGCATCCAAACGTCTGGCGATGGCGCGGGCCCGCTCGACGCCGCCGGCATCGGGCGAAACGATCGTTACTTCTTTGTGGTCCAACTGCTTGCGCAAATGTTCGAGCAACACCGGCGTCGCATAAACATTATCCACCGGGATATCGAAGAAGCCCTGAATCTGCCCGGAATGCAGATCCATCGTCAGCATCCGCGACGCGCCGGCGGTGGTGATCAGATCGGCCACCAGCTTGGCGCTGATCGGCACCCGCGGCACGACTTTGCGGTCCTGGCGCGCGTAGCCGTAGTACGGCATGACCGCGGTGATGCGCATCGCCGAAGCGCGCTTGAAGGCGTCGAGCATGAGCAATAGTTCCATCAAGTTGTTGTTGCCCGGCGCCGAAGTCGACTGCAAAACGAACACGTCGGCGCCACGCACGTTCTCGTTGATCTCGACCTTGATTTCACCGTCGCTAAAAGTGTCCACGGTGGCTTTGCCCAGCGGCACTTCGAGATATTGACTAATCTCCGCGGCCAAAGGCGGATTCGAGTTGCCAGCAAAAATTTTTATTCGAGCCGTATTCTGTGCCATGTTGACCAACCGCAAACTTGAGTTAATTAAACCTCGCCGAAAACAACCAGCGCCGTTCCTCGGTGAACGGCGCCGACAAAAACCTGGAGAAAATTCAGAACCAGCTAAACCCGCGATGAATTGGCTGGGCGGGAAGGATTCGAACCTTCGAATACCGGCTCCAAAGGCCGGGGCCTTACCACTTGGCGACCGCCCATCCCCGAACTTCGTCGCGGAAGTTCACTCGGCTATGCGGAGTTCCCGCTCACTCATCGTCCACCGCGCCGGTGCTGCCGCCGTCGGCAAGAACCTTGTGATACTCAGCGATGACTTTCTCTTCGATCATGCGGCGCGTTTCATTGTTGATCGGATGAGCGATGTCCTTATACGTTCCGTCCTTGCGCTTCTTGCTCGGCATCGAGACAAAAAAGCCGGTAGCACTATGTATGATCTTCAAGTCACGGATCACGAAGCAGTGATCGATCGTGATCGTGACATAAGCCTTAAGTTTTTCTTCATCGACAGGAAAGACCCGAACCTCTGTAACCTGCATAGGGACCCCCAGTAGCAGTCAGATGTCGTTTTTCGCGGTTAGGCTAGGCTTTCTCGATTGATCCTAACTTAGCACATGCACCAGAAACGCTTGGAACTCCTCCTCTTGCCGCAACCGATGAAAAGCCTCCTCGGCCTTTCGTTTCGATTCGAATATACCGAATACTGACGAGCCGCTGCCGGACATCAAACTTCCGGCCGCCCCCGCGCGCAGCAAAGCTCGCTTCAGTGAGCCAATTTTTTTATATCTGCTGAGGCTCACCCGTTCAAGATCGTTAACGAGTAAATCCGCGAGATCGCTTACTCCCGTCAGTAAGGACGCAATGCTAGTATTTACGCTAGGTTTTGTCAACTTTGCCGGCAGTTTTCCGTACACCCAGCCGGTCGCCACGGGAAATCCTGGATAAAGGATCACCAGGCAAAACCGGCGCAGCGGGCCGAACTGCTGCAAGCGTTCGCCGATGCCGCGCGCCCGCGCCGGCCGGCCGCGAATAAAAAACGGCACATCGGCGCCGAGCTTGAGGCCGAGCCTTTCGAGTTGCGTGTCGGTGAATCCTAATTTTAACAATCGGTTCAACCCGACCAGCGTCGCCGCCGCGTCGGTACTGCCGCCGCCCAAGCCGGCGCCGACCGGAATCCGCTTGCGAATACGAATCTCTATCGGTTGCGTGCATTTGGCCTTGTCTAACAATAAACGCGCCGCGCGGTAGACGAGATTATTTTCATCGTTCGGCACCAATGGATGATTGCAAATAACTTTGATCAATGGCGGCGCGAGCTTTTTATTTTTAGCGAAAGCCCGAACTTTGCGGATGTCGATGTCGTCATAGAGCGATACCGGCAGCATAATCGTGTCGAGCAAATGATAACCATCGGCGCGCCGGCCGACGACGCGCAAGCTCAAGTTAATCTTCGCCGGTGCTCGAATCTTCACGCGCCATTAGGTAACATAGCCGTGATTTAATTTATAGGTTATTCAGAGTTTCCCGAAGAAATATTCACCACAGAGACGGAGTTCGGTAAGGGTGGACCTATGTGTCCACCCGTCCGGAGGGCCGACACGCAGGTCGGCCCCTACACTCTGAGCTCTCAGCGTCTCGGCGGTGCAATCTCCTAGCCCTGCTGTGCACAAAAGCCTGAAGAACTTTAGAGCCAACGCTGATGAAAGATGAAATGAGTGAATTGCTCGGCGTTGCGCGGGAAGCCGCTGATGCCGCCGGTGAAATTATTCGCGCCGGTTGGGATCGACCGAAAACCATCGGCTACAAAGGCGCCATCGATCTGGTTACATCAGTGGACCGCGACTGCGAACGGAAAATCGTCGAGATCATCCAGCGCAACTTTCCCAATCATTCGATCCTCGCCGAAGAAGCAACCAACTTCGCAGGCTCGCAGGATGAGTTCCGCTGGATCGTCGATCCCCTCGACGGTACCACCAACTTCGCTCACGGCTATCCGCAATTTTGCGTTTCGATTGCGTTGGAGCGCGCCGGAGAAATAATCCTCGGCGTCGTCGACGATCCGATCCGGCGCGAGCGCTTCAGCGCGGTTCGACAACAAGGCGCGACACTCAACGGCAAAGCGATTCGAGTGTCGACTGTGAATGAATTAGACAAATCCCTGCTCGCCACCGGCTTCCCCTACGATCAGCGCGAGCACGCCGATTTTTATCTGAACTATTTCAAAGCATTCATGACGCGCAGCCAAGGCATCCGCCGCGCTGGCTCCGCGGCGCTCGATCTTTGCTACGTCGCCTGTGGACGGCTCGACGGATTTTGGGAACTGAAACTCAAACCTTGGGATACCGCCGCCGGCGCATTGATCGTCGCCGAAGCCGGCGGCAGGCTCAGCGATTTTCCCGGCAGGCCATTTTCAATTTGGGGGACGGAAACGTTGGCATCGAACGGCAGCATTCACAACGAAATGGTCCAAATCGCGCGCGCTATCGCACAACCACACGTGTCGTGGCAACGTCAATATGTCATGTTAACAGCAACGCGATTATGTCAGGGTAGTGCGTTGGGTTGAGGTCGTAAGTTAGAAACCTGGCCATAGCGGAACCCCACCTTGTTGGAGTTGGTTCGATATAGGCCAAGTGTGTGCGT
>SHYW01000044.1 GCA_009692615.1 Deltaproteobacteria bacterium
GGCCTCAACCACGGTGATCTCGCTGCGATATACTCGTTGAATTACGTCTAGTCGTTTCTCGTCTTTCATTGTCAGGGTTGTCATCCTTCCACCCTGACATAATTACGTTGCCGTTAACCCCTGACATAATCACTTTGCTACAACAGGCGACCGGTGCACATCGGATTGTCAAAAGCGCTTTAAACATTTAAAAGTGAAAGCCCATGAAATCAGCGCTACCCACTATTAAAAACCGCACCGAGTACCGGGTCATCTACGGCGATACCGATCAGATGGGCATCGTTTACTACGCTAACTATCTGCGCTGGTTCGAACGCGGCCGCTCGGAATTTTTGCGCCAGGTCGGTCTCCCCTACGGAATGATTGAAGAGCAGGGCTTTCACTTTCCGGTCACCGAAGTGAGCTGTCGCTACGCCATCTCGGCGCGTTATGACGATATCGTGCTGATCGAAACCGAACTCAACGAACTGGGCCGCGCCTCGCTGACATTCAACTATCGCATTTTTCGTCACTCGAATAACGATCTACTTGCCAGCGGTTCAACCAAACATGCCTGCATCGCCCACTCCGGCAAAGTTTCCCGCATACCAAAAATATTGATCGAAGCTTTGCAGTCGGTTTAGCGCCGCTCGATATCGCGCAGCGCTTCAAGTAAATAGCTGCGATCGACATACTTACTCGGGTCCGCCAGCGGTCCTTTGGCGCCGGTTTGTTCAGCGTAGATGCGGATGTTGTTCTTCATCCCTTCCATCGTGACATCGCCGTCCGGCGGCCAGTGGCGATTCTGCGTGTAGAATTCCCAACCGAGGCGGGCATGGAGCGGTTTTAATTTCATCTCCTGGGCCAGAAACTCCCCCGCGGCATCTTTGTTCTCGAACAGCCAGCGCAGCGCCAGCACATGCGCCTTCATGAAGCGCACCATTGTCGAACGATTCTTTTCCGCCCATGACCGGCGCGCGATAAAAGCGTTGGTTTGAAAGTGCGGAATCCCGTCGCTCAGCTTGCCCAGAACATTGAAGCCCAACTCTTGGGCGGCGTAATTGAGCGGTGCCGCCATGGTCGTCGCCGCGATCTGCCCCGCTTGCAGCGCCGCAAGATTAGCCGACGAGCCGCCGGCGATGATCAATAGTTTGTAATCCCGTGGGTACTCCAACCCCTTCAGCTTCAAAGCTTCGCGCAGCGCCGTGACAATACCGCCGGTTAGCGACGCCGTGCCGAACGTCGCGCCGCGCAGATCTTCGAAGCTTTTGTAATTCTTCCCGGTCACCAAAAACTGCGCGATGCCATTGATGATGCCGCCGGTGACGATAAAGTCGAGGCCGCGCTCCGACGCTTCGATAAAAGGTTCCGGTCCACCGGAACCGATGTGCAGCGAGTTAGCCGCCAGCGCTTGCACGGTCATCGGCACACCGCGCAGCAGCACCAGCTGAACGTCCAAACCTTGCTGCTCGAAGAAACCTTTTTTGCTGGCGACCCAAAGCGGACTGTAGCCGAGAGTCTTGCTCGAAGCGCCGAGGAAAATTTTCGGCCTTTCCTGAGCCGCCGCCGGACCGAGAAACCAGCTACTACAGACGAGAACAACCGCGACCGCAATTTGGACAATCATGTCATCCTCCAGCGCTGGCTGCGCTTGGCTGAGCCGAAAACTCCGGCGATGTCAGTTTATCAGCCCAGCCTTACAATGGCCGGCGCTATTCGCGCAAGCCATGAACACAACATCATAGAAGCTACCGCAAGTACCAAATCAGCAACCACCGGCAGAACCAGCCACAACCGAGCGGCGATTGTAGCCGCACATTTTCACCGCACATCGGTAGTTTTTACGCGCCTCGGTAAGCGCTGAAGATTCTCGCAGCGGAACGAATTCGCCAACTTGCCAGGTTCAACGCCCCTGGCACCGGGGTTGCACTATCCGCCAGACAAGAGCGTGAGCAAAGGGAGCAACACAATGGGAGGCAAAATGATTAAACATAGATCGACGGGCCTAGCAGTTCTCAGTCTGACCGCGGTTCTCGCCGCAGGATGCGCCGGAGGCCCGCTGAGCAGCCGGGAAAAAGGCGCGGGCATCGGTGCGGTGGGCGGCGCCGCGGCTGGCGGCTTGATCGGCACGGCCTTCGGCCGTCCAGGCTTGGGCGCGGCCATCGGCGCGGGAACGGGTCTGATCGGCGGCGCGGCCATCGGCGATTACATGCAAGGCCAGGAGCAAGAACAAAACTATAACAATCAGCAACAGCTCCAACAAAACCAACGCACCATCGAGCGTAACAACCAATCGATCCAGCGCCAACGCAGCGGCGAATATTAACCGGGCGAGCTAAACAGTTTTAAACAGGAGGAGTACCATGAAACGGACCAATCATATTTTAGTAGCGGCAATTTTTGCGAGCAGTCTCGGACTCGCTGGCTTCGCGGCCAGCGTCGAGGCCAAGGACGGCGGCGAAAATCTTGGCCAGCATAAGGGCGGCGGCAATCAGCATGGCAAGAAATTCGACCACGCCACCCATGACCGGCGCGATTTCGGTCATCACCAAAAAGAAATCCACGCTGGCAAAGGTTTAGACAAGCATCATGGCCGGGCGGTCCAACATGCGCGCCAAGAGGATCGCCACCATGTGCGCCACGACGGACGAATCGACAACCGCGGCCACAACAACAAGCCGGAGATTCGCCAGGACTTCAAAGATATTCGCAACGCGCGCAACGAAGTGAAGCAAGACCGTGTCGACTTGCGGAAGGACAGAATCGAGCTGAACAAAGACCGCACCGAGCTGCGCAAAGACATTCGCAGCGGCGCGAGCAAGACCGAAATCGCCGGCGACCGTAAAGAAATTCGCGACGACCTAGCAAAATTGTCGAAGGACCGCGCCGAACTCAAAGCGGACCAAAACAAACTCAACACGGCGCGCGTTGAACTGAAGAACGACCTGCACAAACGCTAAACCCGCCTTCATTCCACCCGCCTGACCACCGCAACGGAGGTCAGGCGGGTGTTTACAAACTCCTCTCACAAACTTATTGTTTCCGTCGGCGATCGCGATTAGTGTGGAGCGACTTTCTCGGGAGGTTGTTCCAACATGGCGATCAAACGTTACAACGCGGGCATTCAACGCGCCAAAGGGCTTTTGGAAATCGGCGCGGCCATGTACGACAGTTCACTGTCCTATCAAACCAAACGAGGCGCTGAAGGAACCTTGCAAACCGACACCCATGTCGGCCGGGTGATCCGCCTCTCGTTGGGCGTAAAAGCGATCGAAACCACCGACATTCCAGTCTCGTTCGTCACCGGGAGCTTTCCAGAAATCATCGCCGTCGCGCGCGGCGATTACTCACTGGCCTGGCTCAATCCATCGGCCATGTTGACCATGGCTTACCGCGGCACCGGGGTTTTCAAAAAACGCTTGCCGGTGCGCACCATCGCGACCTTTCCATCCTTCGACGTCATGGGCTTTGCCGTGCACCAATCCACCGGCATCACTTCTTTGGAACAGATCAAACGTGAACGTATCCCGCTGCGCGTCTCCACCGGCTTTATCCCGACATCCGACATGACCGGCAGCGCCACCATGTTCACGGTGTCGGCGACTCTGAAAGCCGCGGGCTTTACGCTCGCCGACATAAAAAAATGGGGCGGTAAGATTCACTCTGTGCCGCGGCCAAGCGCGCCGGGACGGCGCGCGGCCATCGCCGATGGCTCCATCGACGCGGTCTTCGACGAAGGCATCAAGAGTTGGGGACAGGCCGCCCTCGACAACGGCTTTCGCTACTTGCCCATTGAAGGCGCTGTGCTGCGCCGCCTAAAGGCGCTCGGTTATCGCCCCAGCGCCATGTCGCGCTGCGGCTTTAAGGGAATGAAACAAGACGTTCCCACGATCGATTTTAGCGGTTGGCCGATGATTGTGCGCGCCGACATGAGCGACAAAGTCGCCTACGCGCTGTGCGAAGCGATCGAGCTACGCAAGCAGGCGATTCCGACGGACAACTTCAAACCGCTGAGCATGAAACAGTTGTGCAGCAACGACGGCGAAGCGCCCTTCGACGTGCCGCTTCATCCGGGCGCGAGACGGTTCTACCGCGAGCGCGGCTATCTCAAATAGCGAATAATAAATTTCCGTTTGCCGACGGCGCCGTTTCCATAGTAGAAACACGCCGGGCAATCGGAACGAGATTCATGGACGGCCAGCCGACAGCACTTCAGCATTACAACGCCGCGGTCGATCTGATCGAGCGCAATCTTGCCGCGCGGCCGGAAAAAATCGCTTACATCGACGAGGGCGGCAGCTACAGCTTCGCCGAACTCGCCAGCCGTGTGAATCGCGCCGCCAACGCCCTGACAACGCTCGGCTTGCCATTGGAGAGCCGCGTCATGGTTTGCCTGCTCGACACCATCGACTTTCCCGCGGTTTTTCTCGGCGCCATCAAAGCCGGCCTGGTGCCCATCGCGGTCAACACACTGCTCACGACCAACGACTTCGATTTCATGTTGCACGACAGCAGAGCCCAAGCGCTAGTCGTTTCCGAACCGCTCTTGGCTGTGTTCAAGACAATCTTGCTCAAACAACCGTTTCTCGAGCATGTCGTCGTATCGGGCGCCAATGAATCGACACATCCGCTGCTGGCCAATTTAATGGCGGCGGCGGCAGATCAATTTACCGCCGCGCCGACGCGTCCCGATGACGCCGCCTTTTGGCTCTACTCATCCGGCTCCACAGGCACACCGAAGGGCGTCGTCCATGTGCAGACCAGCATGATCAAGAGCGCGGAACTATACGCGCAACCGATATTGGGAATCCAAGAAAGCGACGTCGTCTTTTCCGCCGCCAAGTTATTTTTCGCCTACGGCCTCGGCAACGGCTTAAGTTTCCCATTGTCGGTGGGTGCGACGACGATATTGCTGAGCGAGCGGCCGACGCCCCAAGCGGTTTGCCGTATCTTGAAAGAATACCGGCCGACGATTTTCTATGGCGTGCCGACATTGTACAGCGCGCTGCTCGCCAGCGGCGAACTGCCTAAGCGCGAAGAGTCCAACCTGCGCCGTTGCACCTCGGCCGGCGAAGCGCTGCCGGCGGATGTCGGCCGACGCTGGTCGGAACATTTCAGCGTCGATATTCTCGACGGCCTGGGCTCGACGGAGATGGTGCATATTTTCTTGTCGAATCGGCCCCACGACAATCGCTACGGCACTTCGGGGAAACCGGTGCCAGGTTACGACATTCGCTTGGTCGATGAAGACGGCAACCCAGTAAAAAAAGGCGACATCGGCGAACTCCAAGTCGCCGGCCCGACCGGCGCGGCGTATTATTGGAACAACCGCGAGAAAAGCCGCAACACCTTTCTCGGTCCATGGACCCGCAGCGGCGACAAATATACCGAGAGCGACGACGGCTACTTCATCTACGGCGGCCGCGCCGACGACATGCTGAAAGTCGGCGGCATCTGGGTCTCGCCCTTCGAAGTCGAATCGGCGCTCGCGTCCCACGCCGCCGTGCTCGAAACCGCGGTGGTCGGACAGCCCGATGAAAACGGCTTGATCAAACCGAAAGCCTACGTGGTGCTGCGTGCCAATGTGCCGCAAAGCGCCGAACTTGCGGCGGCGCTGCAACAACATGTCAAAGCCCATCTCGCGCCCTATAAATATCCGCGCTGGATCGAATTCGTCGCCGAGCTGCCGAAAACCGCCACGGGCAAGATTCAGCGCTTCAAGCTGCGCGCTTGAATTTTTTTTGGCGTTTGTCACAACAGTAAAGACTCTTCCGGAGGCAAAAATGAAAATCGATCGCCGCAAATTTTTAACCCAAGCGAGCCTGCTCAGCGCCGGCGCTCTGCTGCCCAAGTTCGCCTTCGGGCAAGCGCAGAAAATCCGCGTCGGCTTGATGCTGCCGTACACCGGCACCTACGCCCAGCTCGGCGTCAACATCACCAACGGTTTCAAGCTCGCGGTCAGCGAACGGGGCGGCAAACTCGGCGGGCGAGAATTGGAATATTTCACCGTCGACGACGAAGCCGATCCCTCCAAAGCGCCGGAGAATACCAACAAACTGGTCCAGCGCGACAAAGTCGACGTGCTGGTCGGCACGGTGCATAGCGGCGTGCAGATGGGTATGGTCAAGATCGCCAAGGAAACCAACACCCTGATGATCATTCCCAACGCCGGCCTCGACGCCGCCACCGGCGCGCTCTGCGCGCCGAATATTTTCCGCACGTCTTTTTCCAATTGGCAGCCGTCTTATCCGATGGGTAAAGTGATGGCCGACCGCGGCATCCGCAACGTCATATCGCTAGCGTGGAAATACGGCGCCGGTGAAGAAGCGGTGGCGGGGTTTACCGAAGGCTTCATCAAAGCCGGCGGCAAATCGGTGCACGGTTTGTGGATTCCCTTTCCCAACACTGAATTTCAAGCGCTGCTGACGGAAATCGCCGCGCAGAAGCCGGACGCGGTCTTTGTTTTCTTCGCCGGCGGCGGCGCGGCAAAGTTCGTTAAGGATTACACCGCCGCGGGCTTGCGCCGCAGCATTCCACTCTACGGCTCGGGCTTTCTTACCGACGGCATCTTGGACGCGATTCTCGATTCGGCCCAAGGTCTCGAAACAACGCTACACTACGCGGACGGGTTGAATACCAAACGCGACAAAGAATTCCGCTCAGCATACACTCGAGCGGTCTCGACCGAACCGGATGTTTACGCCGTGCAGGGCTACGACGCCGGCTTGCTCCTCGCCGTCGGTCTCGACGCGGTCAAAGGCGATATCACCAAGCGCAAAGAAATGATCGCGGCAATGGAGAAAGCCAAGATCGACAGCCCGCGCGGGACATGGACGATGTCGAAGGCGCACAACCCGATCCAAGATATTTATTTGCGCAAAGTCGTCGGCAAAGAAAATCGTTTTGTCAGCATCGCCCACAAAGCGTTGGCCGATCCGGCGCGCGGCTGCAAACTTTAAAAACCTAGTCATTCACCACGAACAACACGAAGAACACGAAGTCCGGAAGAATAATTTTTCGAAACCTTCGTGCCCTTCGTGAACTTCGTGGTGAAACCGACTTTCACCATGTTCTACTTGATCCAATTATTGAACGCCGTCCAGTACGGCTTGTTGCTCTTTCTTCTCGCCAGCGGTTTGACCCTGATTTTCGGCATCATGGGTGTGATCAATCTCGCCCACGGCAGTTTTTACATGGTCGGCGCTTATCTGGCCTACTGGCTCGCCAATGCCACCGGCAGCTTGTGGCTGGCGCTGCCCCTCGCCGTCGGCATCGCCTTCGCCATCGGCCTCGTGCTCGAGACCACAATCATCCGCCGCTTGTACCAACGGGATCATCTCTATCAAGTGCTGCTCACCTTCGGCCTGATCTTGGTTTTCGAAGAGCTGCGCAGCATTCTATTCGGCAACGAAGTTCATGGCGTCGCCGTGCCGGCGCTGGTGAATTTTTCCATCCCGTTGACAGAGACCCTCTCTTACCCGGTCTACCGGCTATTCGTCACCGCGGTTTGTCTCGCCGTCGCCGGGATCATGTATTTCGTCATGCATCGAACCCGCCTCGGCATGATGATCCGCGCCGGCAACAGCAACCGCGAAATGGCCGCATCCCTGGGCGTCAATATTTCATTACTGTTCACGCTGGTGTTCGCCGTCGGCATGGCGCTCGCCGCTTTCGCCGGCGCCATCGCCGCGCCGATCGTTTCGGTGGCGCCGGCCATGGGCAATCAAATTTTGATCATCTGCTTTGTCGTCGTCGTCATCGGCGGCATCGGTTCGATCAACGGCGCACTGATCGCGTCGCTTTTAATCGGCCTGGCCGACACCTTGGGCAAAGTCGTGGTGCCGGAATTTTCCGGCGTGGCGATTTATCTGTTGATGGCGGCAATTCTCTTGTGGCGTCCCCAAGGGCTGGCGAATAAATCGTAAAGCGCCGTGACTCACATCACCCTGCCGCGCTCGGTTCTGTTCGCCGCCTTGTTGCTGCTGGCGCTCGTGCCTTCAGTCGCATCGACTTTTTATCTTCAGCTCGGCGCCAAGATCATGATCATGGCGATCTTCGCTTTGAGCCTCGACTTGCTGGTCGGCCACACCGGCTTGGTGAGCTTCGGTCACGCCGCTTACTTTGGCGTCGCCGCCTATGCACTGGCGCTGATCGCGCCGAAATATGAAGCGGTGAATTTTTGGCTCACTCTCCCCGCCGCGCTGATCGCAACCGCCATGGTCGCGCTAATCATCGGCTTTCTCGTCGTGCGCACGAGTGGAATCTACTTCATCATGGTCACGCTGGCTTTCGCGCAAATGCTCTACGCGATTTTCCACGACACCAAACTCGGCGGCGGCTCCGACGGCATCTACATTACCATGCGGCCGGAATTGACCATCAGCGGATTCAAACCCCTCGATCTGGAAAATCCCGTGGAGTTTTTTTACCTCGTGCTGATCTTGCTCGGCGCCGTTTATATTTTCTTGAATTACCTGCTGCACTCACAATTTGGCCGAGCCCTCGCCGGCATCCGCGTCAATCCGCAACGCATGCGCGCCATCGGTTTCGCCGTGGACGCCTACAAGCTTGGCGCCTTCGTCCTCGCCGGCGCCATCGCCGGTCTCGCCGGCTATCTCGCCGCCTGCCAATTCGGCTTCGTCAGTCCGGAGATTCTCGCCTGGCATCAATCCGGCACCGTACTCATGATGGTGATCCTCGGCGGTATGGGCCGTTTGCACGGCGCGGTGATCGGCGCGTTTGCCTACGTCATGCTGCAAGAATTGCTTTCCGCCGAAGCGTTGTTCGGCGTTTACGCCAAGCATTGGCAGCTAGCCATGGGGAGCTTGATCGTGATCATCGTCCTGGCATTGCCGCACGGCATCGGCGGCGCCATCGATGTTTTTCTGCACCGCCGACGCGTGAACTCGGAAGCTAGCGATGACTGAGGCGATTCTTTCAGTAGAGAATTTGACCAAACACTTCGGCGGCGTCGCCGCGGTGGAAAATCTGTCTTTGCAAGTGAACACGCGCGAGCTGCATGCCGTCATCGGTCCCAACGGCGCCGGCAAAACCACGCTGATCGATCTCCTGTCCGGCGACCTGACGCCGAACAGCGGCACGATAAATTTTCTCGGTAACGACATCGTCAAGCTCGCGCCGCACCGCCGCTCACGCCTCGGCATCGGCCGCAGCTATCAGAAGACCAACATCTTTCCGAGCTTCAGCGCCGTCGAGAACTGCCGGCTCGCCGCCCAATCCCGCGAGCCGCGCCCGCTCAATTGGTGGCGCGATGCGGATCATTATCGCGACACGATCAACGATGCCCGCGCGGCGTTGGTCACGGTGGGCTTAGCCCAGCGCTCGGATGATCTAGCGTTAGCGTTGAGCCACGGCGAACAACGGCAACTCGAAATCGCCATGTGCTTGGCGACCCAACCGCAATTGCTTTTACTCGACGAACCGCTGGCCGGCATGGGCAGCGAAGAATCGATGGCAATGGTTCAGCTGATCGAGCGGCTCGCGGCCAGCCACGCGATTTTGCTGGTCGAGCACGACATGGACGCGGTGTTCCAACTCGCCAAAGTGCTCACCGTCATGGTCGACGGTAAAGTGATCGCATCGGGAACACCGGAGGAAATTCGCGCCAACTCGAAAGTGCAAGCTGCCTATCTCGGCGAAACGGACGATGGCCTATGAGCGACACGCCGATCATCGCGGCGCGTGAGCTGCACAGCTACTACGGCGCTAGCCATGTTTTGCATGGCGTCGATTTCTCGATCCACGCCGGCGAAGCGGTCGGCCTGATGGGACGCAACGGCATGGGCAAGTCGACCCTCATCCGCACGCTCCTCGGCCACCTGGCGCCGCGCCGCGGTGAAGTGCGCATCGACGGCAAACCGATGACCGGTGCCGCGCCATATTTAATTGCCCGCCAAGGTATCGCCTATGTCCCCGAAGGTCGCGGCATCTTTGCCAATCTCACGGTGAAAGAGAATCTCCTCATGGCCGCGCGCCCAGCGTCCACTGGAGATAATCATTGGAGCTTCGAACGCGTGCTGAAAACTTTTCCGCGCATAGCCGAACGGCTTTCCCACGGCGGTCAACAACTTTCCGGCGGCGAACAGCAAATGCTCGCCATCGGCCGCGCACTAATGACACATCCGAGATTACTCATTCTCGACGAAGCCACCGAAGGCCTGGCGCCGCTGATCGCCCAAGAAATTTGGCGGATCGTCAAAACTATTCGCGCAACCGGCATCGCCGCCATCATCGTCGACAAAAACTTCGCAGCCGTGTCGGCGCTCACCGACCGCAGCGTCATTCTGGTCAAAGGCCGCGTCGTCTTTGCCGGAACCAGCGGCGAATTCAAAGCGCAGCCGCAATTGTTGCAGCAGCATTTAGGTATTTGAATGTTGCAGCCGCGCCTAGTAATTTAGCCGCAGCCGATCTTGCGAGGAACCGTTATGAAGTACAAATGCATCTCCGCCGATTCCCATCTGGAAATCCGTCCCGACCGTTACGCCAAACGGGTGGCGGAAAAATTTCGCGATCGGGCGCCCAAAGTGATCACGCTGGAAGACGGCACGCTGGCGGTGCTGCAAGAAGGCCAGCCTTTGGAGCGGCTGATTTCGAACATCTCCTGCGGCTTGCCGTACGAAGAGCGCAGACCCTTCGATCCACTGCCCGGCGAAAGCTACGAAACCTCACCGGGCACCGGCTCGCCAGCTCAACGCCTGACCGAACAGGACAAAGACGACGTCGATGCCGAGGTGCTTTTTCCCGGCAACGTCGGTCCCGGCTTTTGGCGCGGCATCGGCAACGACGAAGCGTATAAGTCCGTCGTGCGCGCCTACAATGACTGGTTGGCGGAAGAATACTGCGCGTTTTCACCCGAGCGCTTGATCGGCGTCGGCGTGATTCCGATCACCAACATTGACGATGCCGTGGCGGAGCTAAAACATTGCAAGAAGCTCGGCCTCAAAGCGGTGGCCATCGACAATTTTCCGGCCGGCAAACGCCAGCCCAGCGCCGCCGACGATCCCTTCTGGGCCGCCGCGGTGGATTTGCAAATCGCGCTGACGATTCACGTTGAGTTCGGTTTTCCGCGCCGCGGCCGCGGCCAACCGGCGGTCGCCGCGCTAGCTTTTAATTACGCCAAAAAAACCAATCCCGAACATCACGTGCCCGACGTTATCGAGCGTTTTAATAAATACGGTTTTCGCGGCAGCAAACAGGTCGTGCAGATGATTTGGGGCGGGGTGTTCGAGCGCTTTCCGAAATTGAATATCTACGTCGCCGAAGTGCAGATCGGCTGGGTGCCCAATTGGCTCGACCAGATGGACAACGAATACGGCCGCCAGCAATACTGGGCCGAGCGCGTCCTAGGCCTGCCGCGTTTGAAACGGATGCCCAGCGAATACGCCAAGGAAAATGTTTACTGGGGGTTTAACCGCAATCCCATCGGTGTGCGCATCGCGCGCCACGATTGCGGCATCGACAAAGTCATGTGGGCCAGCGACTTTCCCCATTTGGAATCGGACTGGCCCAACTCGGCGAAGGTAATCGCAGAAAATTTCATCGGCGTGCCCGAAGACGAAATCTACCAGATGATAGTCGGCAACGCGGTCAACTATTTTCACTTGAAGAATTGGTAAGGAGTTCAGTATGAGCAACGCCCAAGAAAACGATCTAAAAAATCTCGACGCCGAGTTGGCCAAGGACAATCTACGCGGTCTGTGGGCGCGTCCGGAAGCGATTCGCCGCGAGCCCGAACCCTTCGGCAAACCGATCCTATGGAAGTGGGCGAAGATTCGGGCCGGTTTAGAAGCCGCCGGCGAGATCATCACGACCAATTACAAAGGCGCGCGCCGCGCCATCAGCTTAGTCCATCCGAACTTGAGCGAAAGCACCAGTCACACCTTGAATCTCGCCGTGCAGTTGGTCAAAGCCGGCGAAGCGGTTTACTCGCACCGCCATACCAACGCCGCCATGCGCTTCGTCATCGATGGCGGCGCGCAAGTTTACACCATTACCAACGGCGAAAAGTGCGTCATGGAAAAAGGCGACTTGGTGATCCAACCGAGCTGGGGCTGGCATAATCACATCAACGAAACCGAGCGCGACGCGATTTGGATCGACGGCCTCGACTCTGGACTGATGCGCATGCTGCGCACCATGTTTCAGGAACCCCATCCGGCCGAAGATGTCCGGCTCTTCAACAGTCCGGTGGACACGACGGCGCGCAATCCGGGACTGCTTGCGCCGCCAGGCCAAGCGCTGAAATCGTTAGTCTACAAATGGAGCGGCACGCGCCGCGCGCTGGCGGAAATGTTAAGCGAAAGTGAAAGTCCGTTCGACGGCAAATGTTTGGAGTATCGCAATCCGGTTACCGGCGGCTCGACCTTTCCGAGCTTCTCCTGCTGGATTCAATTACTCGACGCCGACAAACAAACCGCGGAACATCGCCACACATCGAGCCAACTCTACTACGCCGTCGAGGGCAGCGGCGTCAGCGAAGTCGCAGGCGAGAAGTTGGAATGGCAAGCCGGCGATTTTTTCGCCGTGCCCAATTGGAGCTGGCACAGTCATAAAAATTCGTCGGCAACTCCAGCGGTGTTATTTTCCACCACCGATCGGCCGCTGCACGAAGCGATCGGCGTTTACCGCGAGCAAAGCCGCTGATGAATGACGCCGAATGCAGCTACAACATCGAGGAATTCGCGGCTGGCGCGAACTCAACCAATCCCGGCGAATCGCTGCCCGCCAAAGTCGGCGCCGCCGCGCCGGAGTTTGAAGCGACAACGGTCGACGGCAAGCAAGTCCGCCTGAGCGAGTTTCGCAGCAAGCAGCATGTCGTCATGATGACTGGCGCCATCACTAGCCCCATGTGCGCATTCGAAGTGCCAGCGCTCAATCGGCTGCAAGAAGAATTCGCCGGCAAGCAGATCGCATTCTTTCTGCTCTACACGCGTGAGTCTCACCCGGCGGAAAACTACGGCGCGCACACCAGCTTCGAACAAAAACTTGCTTACGCCCGCGAATTGCAAAAGCTGGAAAATATTTGCTTCCCAATCATCGTCGATCAACTCGACGGCCGCATTCACCGCGCCTACGGTTTATGGCCCAATGGGCTGTTTGTGATTCACAAAGACGGCCGGCTGATCTTTCGCAGCAACATGGCCAATCACGCCGAGCTGCGGCAGTTTTTGCAGGACATCGTCGCCGGCGAAAAAGCCGCCGCCGAAGGTCGCGTGCTGCATCTGCAATACTCCGAGCGCGTCGTCGCCCACGAGGCCGATCAAGCGACGCACCAGCGTGTCTACGAGCGCGCCGGCCCGAAAGCGTTCGAAGACTACTGGGCCAAACGCCCGCAAAATCGCAACCGCTGGCCATGAGATGAGGAAGACTTTTCAGAGAAACTCTGACGGATCAGTCGGATCCGACCGATCCGTCAGATCGATCCTAGCAGTGCTAGCCTTTCTTTGCAGCTACACCTCACTCGACGCCGCCACCCTCGAGAAAGTCCGCATCGGCTATTCCGTCGGCGGCCTGATCCCCTTTCCACTGATCGTCGCCAAGGAAAATCGTTTCTTCGAGCAAGCCGGTTTGGATGTCGAGCTGATCAACATTCCGCCGACCATCGCGGTGACCGCACTGGTCTCAGGCGATATCCAGTATGTGATCTTCGCCGGCACCACGCTCAACGCTGCGGTGCGCGGCCTACCAGTCAAACTCGTAATGGTCTACAATGACAGGCCGCTATTTTCGTTAATGTCCAAGGCGGAAATCCGTTCAATCAAAGAGCTTAAAGGCAAAGTGCTCGGCGTCGCCACGCTGACTTCAGGCGAGTCGTTCATGTCGCGCCGTTTGTTGAAGGATGCCGGCATCGACGCCGACAAAGAAATGATCTTGCGCGTCATCGGTAACACGCCGGACCGCTTGCAAGCGCTCCGTGCCGGCAGCGTCGACGCCACCACACTGACCACGCCCGTCGACATCATCGCCGAACGGATGGGCCTGCGCCGCCTCGCCTTCATGGGCGACACTCTGGAAAGCATCAACGGCGGCTTCGGGGTTTCCGATCGTTGGCTGCAACAGCGGCCCGACCAAGTTAGGAAAATGATCGCCGTCGCCTTCCGCGGCATGAGCCACGCCCGCGCTCAACGCCAGGACTCCATCGCGCTGATCATGTCGAAGTGGAAGCTAGAGCGAGACGTCGCCGAGAAAGCTTTCGACTCGACGATAAATACCTGGGCCGAAAACGGCATCGCGTCGGACCAAGCGTTGCAAGCGGGCATCGAAGAAAGTTTGAAAGTGTCAAACAGCAAACAAACCGTGCCGCTATCGCGCGTCGCCGACTTCACCCTCGCGAGGGAAGTCTACCGCGAGATCAAGGCGAAGTAATTTTTCCTGTAGGGGCGTATGGCATACGCCCTTCTTCGCGAATTGCCGACATCGAAGGAAGCCGCGACATGAGTGACAAAGAATTCAATCTCAAACCCACGCGCATGCGCACCCATCCACACACCACCCGCTCGCGCTTGATGCTCGAAGTCGCTTCGGCGCTGGTCAACCGGCGCGATTGGGATTTGTTGCAAGCCAAAATTAGTCTACGCGAACAAGGTTCGGAGGGCTGGCCGCTGACGCTGTTCGGCAGCGATAGTCCGGCGACGATTCACGAAGTCGCCGCCGGCAAAGTTCAATTCGCCATGATCAACCCCGGCATGATTCTCAAAGTCGCGGCGCTAGGCAAGACCCCTTTCAACGAACCGATCCCGCTGAGAATCATCGCCATTTTACCGGCCCTCGATCAAATGGTTTTCGCGGTTAACGCAGCAACTGGTTTGAAATCGCTCACCGACATTCGCGACCGTAAATTTCCATTGAAACTCTCGCTACGCGGTCAACCCGATCACTCCCTGCAGGTCATCATCAATCACGTTTGCGCCGCCGCCGGCTTTACCCTCGACGACATCGTGTCGTGGGGCGGCCAAGTGCGCTACGACGCGGGAATGGCCTACGGAGACAAACGCATCGGCGCCGTCCATCGCGGCGAGATCGACGCGATCTTCGACGAAGGCGCCAGCGCCTGGGGTAACATGGCGTTGGAGTTGGGCATGACGTTTCTGTCGTTGGACGAAACGATTTTGCAGCGCTTGGAAGCGGTCGGCCTGCGCCGCGGCACGATTGAGAAAAAAAGCTTTCCCAAACTCAGCGCCGACGTGGCCACGTTAGATTTCAGCGGCTGGCCGATTTACACGCTGGAATCGACACCCGACAAGCTAGTAAAAGATTTTTGCCGCGCGCTAGACGAAAGCAAAGAACGGATTCCCTGGGCCAAAGATGAACCGTTGCCGATGAAACAGATCGTCCGCGACAGCGAGGAAGGTCATCTCGAAGTGCCGCTTCATCCCGCCGCCGAGCAGTATTGGCGCGAGCAGGGTTACTTGGATTGATCACAAATAAAAAGGCGAGGACGCGACAGTGTTGCCGGCGCCCTCGCCTTACTCGCGCAAGAGCGTGACTTCAGTCAGCTAGTTCTTCAGCGACACCGTGCGCAGATACGGTTTGTGCGTCTTGAAACCCTGGGGATATTTCTTCTTGGCATCTTCGTCCGACACCGCCGTCGGAATGATCACGTCGTCGCCCGGCTTCCAATTGACCGGTGTCGCCACGCTGGCTTTAGCGCTGAGCTGGAGCGAATCGAGCAAGCGCAGCACCTCGTCAAAGTTGCGGCCTGAGGTCATCGGATAGATCAGCATCGCTTTGACCTTCTTGTCCGGCCCGATCATGAACACCGTGCGTACGGTCTGATTGTCCGCCGGCGTGCGCTTGCCCGGCGTCTCGCTCGCTTGCAGCATATCGTAAAGCTTGGCGACGTTGAGGTCGGCATCGCCGATGATCGGAAAATTCGGCGCGTGGCCTTGGGTCTCCTGAATGTCCTTGGCCCAGTTGTTATGGTCGGTCACCGCATCCGCGCTCAAGCCGATCGCCTTGCAGTTGCGCTTGTCGAATTCCGGTTTCAATTTGGCGACGTAGCCCAGCTCCGTGGTGCACACCGGCGTGAAGTCCTTGGGATGGGAAAACAAAATCGCCCAGCTGTCGCCGATCCATTGATGAAAATCGATTTTGCCTTGCGAGGTCTCCGCCGTGAAATTCGGCGCGATATCGTTGATTCGAAGAGCCATAGTCTTATCTCCTTTGCAAAATATTTCTGAATTTTGAACCATTATCACAATCGCTAATCAATGTGAATACTGTCAGCTCACGGATGGACGCTTTCCAAAAACCAGTCCGTCGGCAGCTCGCGGCCGATGCCTTTGGCTTTCGCTTCGGCGTAAAGCGCGGCGCCGACGGCGACGAATTGCAGGCCGATGCCGATGTTGTTGAGAAAACAGGTCGACTCTTGCGCGTTAGCGCGGCCCTGGGCCTTGCCGGTCACCAGATCTTTGAGATCGGGCGCGCTCAGCCAAAACGGATGCTCGACGTTTACGTCACGAGCATGAGCCGGACCTTTTTTGATAATGTCGATGGCGTCATGAGCGGCGATGCCTTCTTCGCCGAACCCAGCGACAAAATTCATCGGCGCATGTTGGTGCGCGTGAATCACCAAGCGATCGATCTTACGAATCGTGTCGTCGCCCAGCTCCGGTACGCGCACGCAGGTTAAGTGCAATCCCGGCTTCACCCAGTCGGCGCTGACCACGCGGCTGAGCGAATTAGTCGTGGCGGCGATGATGTCGGCGTTTTCAATCGCTTCTTCCGGCGAATTCACCGCGCGCACTTCGGCACTAACTTTTGCCTGCACCTCTTTGACGAACGCTTCGCGGTTAGCCTTGGTCGGGCTAAAAACTTTAATCAACTTGAGCGGCCGCACCGCGCACATCGCCGGCACATGGCTGCCCGCCTGCCAACCCGAACCGAACAGCGCCATGGTGCTGGAATCTTCCCGCGCCAGATAGCGCGCCGCCAAAGCGCTGCTGGAAGCGACACGCATGCGCTGCACCACGCCGTCGGGAAACATCGCCAGCGGCTCGCCGGTGATGGTTGAGAAAAGCATCACCAGCCCGACATACTTGTCTCCCGGCGCGGCGGGGATTTTCGTCTTGATGGTGCGATTGCCCTGCTGATTCCAGCGGATGATGTCCGAATTGATCCGCATGGCGACGATCGGCGGATCGTACAAGCCAGCCTCCATCGACTTGAAAGCGTAGACACCGGCCTCGGTGGCGGACGGCATGACCAGATCCGTGCGCGGCCGATTGATCGCCGTGCCCTGGTCCCAGCTGCGGTAGGCTTTCTCCAAGGCGTCGATGCAAGTTTTAATCGACAGAAACGATTCGATTTCTTCGTTGCTAAGAATAATCATGCTGCTGGCATATCAACGCCGCGAGTTATCGTCAAGGAAACAACTTGACTCGCGATGCGCGCCTCGACTAGTTTCATTTCACGGAGGAAGCAAAATGAAAACGATTGCGTTGCTACATCCCGGCAAGATGGGCGCGACCATCGGCGCCTGCGCCGCCACCGGCGGCGCCCGTGTGCTCTGGGTGTCGGAAAATCGCAGCGCGGCGTCGCGATCGCGCGCCGAAAAAGCCGGATTGATCGGCGTCGAAAACTTGGCCAAGGCCGTGGCGCAAAGCGACATCGTGCTGTCGGTCTGTCCGCCGGAATTTGCCGGCGATGTCGCAACCGAAGTCGCAGCGCAAAAATTCAAAGGCATCTACGTCGACGCCAACGCCATTTCCCGCGCCAGCGCCGAGGCCATCGGTAAGCTCGTCACTCAAGCCGGCGCCAGCTTTGTCGACGGCGGCATCATCGGTTCGCCGGTAAAAAAAGCCGGCAGCACCAGACTCTATCTATCCGGAGAGAAGGCTGAGGAGATCGCGCAAATGTTCAGCGCGAGCATGTTGGATGCGCGCGCAATCGGCACGGCCCCTGGCGAAGCCTCCGCGCTCAAAGTCGTCTACGCCGCCTGGACCAAAGGCACCGATGCGCTGATTCTCGCCATCCGTGCGCTCGCGAAACATCAAGGCGTGGAACAGGCGTTACTCGACGAATGGAAAACTTCACAGCCGGCGCTCGAACAGAAAACCGTCCGCGCCGCCGCCGTCGCGGCGCCGAAGATGTGGCGCTATGTTGGAGAGATGAACGAAATTGCCGGAGCATTCGAAGCCGCCGGTTTGCCCGGTGGGTTTCACCGCGCCGCGGCCGAAGTGAGCGAACGGCTCGCCGGCTTCAAAGATGAAACCGAGCCGGGACCGACGGTGGTTGCCGTGCTCGAACAATTGCTAAAGGGCAAGAGCATCACTTGAAAAACAATTTCTGGAACAACTCCACCCACTGCTCCTCTTTTTCATAGAGCAACTCCGGTCCCATATAGTTGACCTTTGAAAACTTGCCACCGCCGGCTTTGAGGTTGGCGACTTTCGCAGGCACCTCTGGGTGGGCCGGTAAATAATCAGCGTCCTGGAAAATCTTTTGCCCGTCTTTCGACAGTAAAAAATCGATAAGCAACATCGCCGCATGGGGATGTGAGGCATTTTTCGCTAACCCTAAAGTTTTCACCGGCCCGGGCACCGGTTCGATCGCTTGCCAATCCACCGGCGCGCCGGCGGCGCGGCTGATCACTGCGTGGTAATTGAACATGTTGATGCCGATGGCGTACTCTTCGGCGATCACCATGTCCAACACCGCACGCGCGCTCGCCGTGCTCTTGGCGATATTTTGCGTCGCCAATTGTTTGAGATAAGCCATGCCTTTTTCCTCGCCCAACGTGATCAACGTATTGCCGAGAAACATTGGCGCACCGGAGCCGCCGCTGGTGCTCTAGACCATTTTACCTTTCCATTTAGGATTGAGCAGATCGTTGAGCGTCTTCGGCACCTCGTTGGCCGCGACCAGTTTGGTGTTGTAACCGAGGGTCATGAAGTAAACGTTGGGCACCGACCAATAGCCCTGGGGATCTTTCAATCGCGCCGGATAGGCGGCCAGCTGCGGCGAAGTGTAACGCTGCACATAACCGGCTTTCTTGAGCATAACGATCGCCGAGGTGCCGTCGATCACGTCGACCTCGTAGCGCTTGGCTTGATACTCGGCGAGCATGCGCTGAGCCAAGGCCTCGGAATCGGCGCGGTGAAATTGCACCTGCACGAAGGGATATTTTTTCTCGAATGCCTCTTTGAGCGGCTTGAGTCCCTGATTGACGATCAAGGTCGTGTACCAGAGCAGCTTGCCCTCTTTCTTGGCGCCTTCTTCGAGAATGCTTTGACGCTTGGGCGACTTTGACAGAGCGACCTCCTCTACCGTCGCCGCCAACGGCGCGCGCATTGGGACGTGCAGCACCATAAACAAAGCCCAGACAATTCCCGTCACTGAGCGTTTCGACATCGTAAAAGTCATCGCGCATCCCCCCAGTAATCTTATTCTAGTGCCGCAACATAACCCCAAAGCCATTTGAAATAAAAGCGCAAGAGGGCCGGCATCAGCCCAACCTTTGACACCGGTCGGCGTTTCTTATACGAAGCCAGTCAATCGATCGTGAACTTGCGCGCCAAGGAGAACCACCATGCTGTTTACCAAGCTGGGCTACATATTGTCGGAACTGTTCATGTTGCTGATCGTCATCGGCTTGGCCGAGGCTATTTTGCGTTTTCGACGCGGCGTCGGCTTGCGCCAACTGTTTACCGAGATCGAACGCGGCAAGTTGAAAGCACCGATCAGAATTCGCGCCAGCGCTCCCGTGCGTTATCTGCGCTATGCACTGGTCTTCGTCATGACGGTGATTCTCGGCGCCATCGAAATCGCCTTCATCTCGCAATTCGGCGCGACCATTTTGACCGGCGCTCTGCTCCTGACGATCACCGCCATCGTCCGCTATACGTTGGACAAATCCTGAGTGCCGCGTGGTGCTATCAATCAATCCGCTTGGCACCGAGACAACACCGTAGCGTGATCTACTGCGCCCATCGACTTTTATTTCTCCGCGTCAACTACGCCGAGCACCTGTTCATATTCTGCTTGTTCGTTGCCTTGAACGGCTGCGGCCAATCCGCCGTGCGCCCCATCGCCCGCGTCGCCGACGGGCCACTGCCGCGACCGACGCGTATTTTGATCTATGACTTCGCCGTCAACGATGTCGACATCAGTGAATACCAAGGAATCATGCACCAGCAACCGGCCAATCCCAATGCCGCCGAACGCCAAAGGGATCTCGGTAAATTCGCCAGCGAAACGTTAGCCGCCGAACTTGCCCAAGCGCTGCGCCACTTGGGTTTCACCGTCGAGCGCGTGGCGCCCGGCACGGCGGTGGAAAATTTTGACCTGCTGATCGACGGCCAATTCGAAAACGTCGACGAAGGCAGTCCGCTGCGCCGTTTGTTGATCGGCTTCGGTTCCGGCGCGGCGAAGATGGAAACCCGGGCGCGGCTTTATCAGGGCAGCGAGCGGCGAAAAATTTTGGAGTTCATCACCACCAGCGACAGCGGCAAATTTCCCGGCGCCGTGGCCACCGCGCCCGCCGGCATCGCCGCGCCGGTGACGGTCGGCGTCGGCGCGGCCGGCAGCCGTGTCGCGACTTCCGGTCCCACCGATGTTGCCGCGATGGCCGCCGCCAACGCCGATCAAGCCGCGCGCTACCTATCGGAGTTCTTCGCTCAGCAGGGTTGGGTGGATGCCGCCAAAGTCAAAAAAGCGAGAATCGGCAACTGAAATTTTCGCGCCGATTTGGCGATCTTCAACTTTCACAATGAGCAAGCAACACGAGAAACTCTCCCTTGCTCACTCTTTCACCTGTACGATAATTTCATTTTCCACTGGCGCGTTTTGGCTGAGCGACGCGACACCGACGGCGGCGCGGGTGTGCTGGCCGCGTTCGCCGAATAGCTGCACCAGCAAATCCGATTCGCCGTTCACCACTTTGGGCATGTCGATAAATCCCGGCGCGACGTTGACGTAGCCGAGCACTTTGACGATGCGCTCGACTTTGTCGAGATCGCCGAGGGCGGCCTTCATGATCGCCAGATGGTTGAGCGCGCAACTGCGCGCCGCGTCGTAGGCCTGTTCGAGAGTGATTTCAGCGCCGACTTTGCCGCGGTATTTAATCACACCGTTGATCCGGCCGATGTTGCCGCCGATGAACAGTAAATTGCCCACCCGTACGTAGCCGATGTAATTGGCCGCCGGTGTCGGCACATTCGGCAGTTCGAAGCCCAGCGCTTTGAGTTTATTTTCGATTTCCATCCCGCCCTCCATTTTGAACCAATGATTTACCGAAACTCACAGCAATCGGGCCGACGGCGGCGCGGCGCACCATTCCCGACCAAATCGCACCTATGAAGTAATGAACTTGCGGCGGTGATGCAAGCGCTCGCTCCGTCAACAAAAACGTTTGCCCCGCGGCAAACTTGTGCAATTTAAGAGACGCGGCGGTTTGACCAAAAACCCCACGAAAGCGACTTTCAGTTATGACGCGCGCCGCAATTTATCACGCGTCCAATCGCCATTGGCGATAAAATCAGCGACACAACGCTGTGCACGACTTTTGCGCTAGGAAAGTGCCATGAACAAGGTCCAAGTAGCAGAACGAGACTCCGAGGGATTGTTAGACCTACTGGAAGGGATCGTCGCCACCTATCGAGACTCCGACTCGCGTCCGGTGGAATCGCTGGTATTGTACCGCCAGTGCTTACAGCTTGGTAAGAATTATCGCGTGCATCTCGCCAAGCGTTTTTTAGTCGTCGAAGGCGGCGTGCAAGATAAACGCGACAAGACCCAAGCGCGCGCGCAAACACACCTCACGTTAGCGACCAAACTAGAACTCGGCGAAGACCGCTAGCACCGATCTCCGGTCTCCCCTTCTAGCAATCCGTTCGACCACGCACCGACGGAACCGCGGGCACTCGCCAGGTTAAAATCTTTCACCGGGCGTAAACCTTTTGCTTCTTAGTTCGTCCAATCACTTGAAGTGCCATTACCTGAGGAGGATCCATGAACAAACTTAAGACTCTAATCCTAGCCAATACGGCATTCGCCTTTGCCATGATCGCGATGGTCAACACACCAATGGCCGCGGCACCGGACGGCGGCCCCGACAAACGGCCATTCGCCCGAGGCGGAATGCGGCCGGGCGGCTTCGGCGGCGCGCCGCTGATCTCCATCGCGCTCAATCACAAAAGCGAGCTCAATTTGAGCCCCGATCAGATTGCCAATCTGGAAAACATACGGACCCATTACCAAAGCCAGGTTTCGCCTTTGCATCAGCAATTACAAAGCCTTAAAAAAGAAATCCGGACTCTGCTGCAACAATCCCCAACCAGCCTGATTCAAGTCAAAAGCAAAATCCAAGCGAGCGAAAAGCTGCGCTCCGAACTGCGCTACCTGCACATCGAAGCGTTGGAGAACGGCAAATCGATCCTGAGCCAAAGCCAACGCGATCAGCTCCATAACCTCGTCCGTTCCCAACACGAACAGATGCGCGCCCGCCGTGGCCAACCGTCGTAAGCCGACTCGCCAGTAAACCAACAAGGGGCGGGCTAAAAACCCGCCCCTTGCATATTCTTGGCGGCGACCTGTCGATCCCGCCCTCTGTGATCTCTAGGCCCTCTGTGGTGAAAATCCTGATCCCTATTCGATTCGGAGAACAGCCGTCCTGCCGCTCTTGTAGCCTGAATAGCGAACCGTCGCGCCATCGGTCTCGACGATCACCGCACCATCTTCGTGAGTGCTTAACACTTGAGCGCCAGCTTCCCGATAACGTTCCGTTACTTCTTCACGTTGGCTTTCCGAACGGCTGCGCGCCCCAGCTGACAGAACCGCCAGCTTGGGCGCCACCGCAGCGATGAACTCCTGGCTGTTCGCCGTGGTACCGCCATGCCGCGGTATCTTCACCACCAAACTCCGCAGCTCGCCAGAGCGGCGCGCCAAGAGCGCTTCTTTCCGTTTGTCAATATCGCCAGCGAACAGAAAACTCGCTTTGCCGAACTCTACACGGAGCACCACCGATCCATCTTCCGAATCAGCCGATGGATGAAGCACGCAGAGTCGCGCGCCCTCAATCACTCGGCAAGGCTGACCGGCGATCAAAGTCAGCTGGGGAATTTTGCCGCGCGTGAGTTCGTCGGCCAAGTCCTCGAAGCGTCGGGTTTTACCCTTGGCGATACCGGACCAGAATTCAGTCGGGGCAAACTCTATGACCAGCGCCGCCATGCCGCCATAGTGATCGACGCGCGCGTGGCTGACCATTAGGAAATCAACTTTGGTAATTTTGCGCGCGCGCAAAAACGGCGCGACGATCGCTTCGCCGGTATCGAAATCGCCGCTGGCCGCGCCGCCGGCATCGATTACCAACACTTTGCCGCCGGGCAGTTCCACCACCGCGGCATCTCCTTGGCCGACGTTGAGATGGCTTATTCGTAAACGGTCTTGGCGGGTGCGTTCGCGCCACCAATAGGCGCTATCGAGGCCAACCAAAACGATGCTAACTGAGACAAGCAGCCATAACTGCCGGCGCCGCCGCACCGCGAAAGCAGCCATGATCAAACCGTAGAGCAAGAATATTTCCAGCGGATTGGGTGCCGCCACGCCGATGTTGGCCAACGGTAAACGTGCGAACAGTTCAACTAACCAAGCAGTCAGCGATGCCAAACGTTCGATCAGCCAAACTAACGGCGGCGCTAAGCTCGGCGCGATCACGGCACAGAAACCAATCGCTAGGCCGACCGGCACGACGAGGAATCCGACCAACGGAACGATCAGCGGGTTTGCGACGAAACCGGCCAGCGACAGATGACCGAAGTAGTGCGCGATCAGTGGCCCGGTGCCGAGCGTCGCCAGCAGCGGCACCGCCAGATGCATGGCCGCTTGGCGCAATTTCTCTCGCCACCAACTTTTTTCCTGGGGCAGGTCGTCGCTGTGTTGGCGGCGCAGGCGTTCGTGCAAACGACGGCTGCCCCAGACGATGAACAGCACGGCGAGAAACGACAATTGAAACGAGATATCGGCGACCACGCCCGGCCAGACCAAAGCGATCAGCAGCGCCGCCAAAGTCAGACTGGTAAAAACTTCTTCCTCGCGATCGAGCAGCACGGCGAGTTCGTAGACGCCGATCATAATCGCCGAACGCACCGTCGGCACCATGGCGCCTGCCAAAGCGGTGTAAAACAGCACCGCCAAGAACGACCCGAACGTCGCAACCTTGAGCAAGTTCAAACGCAGCAGCAGGTAAGAATTAAAAGACAAGCCGTGACGAATCAGCACGAACACCACCAAGCCGAGCATGGCGACGTGCAGGCCGGAGATCGATAACACATGATTGACTCCGGCGGCGGTGAAGGCACTGCGCATTTCCTTGCTGACCCGCCCCATGTCGCCGACCACCAAGGCCTTCATCAAAGCGCCATTGTCGGGCGTCAGGGCACGCTCGATATATACGCGAATTTGGCGGCGCAGAGCTTCGACAAATTCGCGCGCGCCGCCGGCTGTGCGCGCCAACAGCTCGACCTGCTGATCGTTGTCGAGAAAAGCGACGGCGTAAATCCCCCGGTGTGCCAAATAGGTCGCGTAGTTGAAACCGCCGGGATTGCCGCTGTCCTGGGGAACCTGCCCGCGTAAACGTAACCGCACTCGATCGCCGTAGCGCCAGTCGCGCGTCATCGTGCGCAGGCTGACGAGAATATCGCCAGAAACTTCCTCGCCACCGGCGTCATGCCAAATCGTTTCGGCGCGCAGCCGCCAGCGATATCGTTGCACCAACCGTTCCGGCTCGGCGGCAAAAACTCCTTCGAGGTAGAGCGCCGGATCGCGCACCAGCGCCGCGCGCAAATGATTTTCAGCTAATGATGGATAGAGCAGTTGACGATGACGCAGATAACCGATGGACAAAGCGGTGGCGGCGAGAAAAACCAACAGCGCCAACCCGCGCCAGCGCGATGAAAAGCAAAACATCAGCGGCGCCAACCCGACGAGTGCGGTTGAAGTTGGAATTTCCCAAGGCAAAACCGCCAACGCCTGGCCGAGCAATAGCGCTAACGTTGCGACGATGAGCCAAGCCGAGGGATGGATTTTTATCATCGTCCCATCGCCAAGCTCAGCTCCCGCCACAGCCATCGACTCAATCTCCTACAACAGCGTCTCGTTGGTATCGGCCGGCGCGCTCAGCTCAGGCAGCTCGCTGAGCGTGGTCAACACTTCCTGCGCCAACTTTTCATTCATCGACGGCACTTGCAGCAGCTCCGCCAGAGACGCCTGGGCGATTCTTTTGATGCTGCCGAAGGCGCGCAGCAACGCACGCTTGCGCACGCCGCCGATGCCGGGCACGCGATCGAGGGCCGATGCCAGAGTTTGCTGCGAGCGCAGCTTGCGATGATGCGTAATCGCGAAGCGGTGCGCTTCGTCGCGCACGCGCTGGAGCAGAAACAACGCGTTGGAGTTGCGCTTGAGAATCACCGGATTGCTCTGTCCCGGCAGGAACACGCGCTCATCCGAGCGCTCGATCTCGGCGCTGCGCGCGTCCGCTTGCACGCGCATTTTCGCCAGCCCCACCGCCTCGACGCCGGCGACGCCGACTTCGCTCATCGCCACCAAGGCCATCGCCAACTGGCCCTTGCCGCCGTCGACGACGATCAAATCCGGCAGGTCCGCTTCTTCTTTGCCGCGGCTAAAGCGGCGCTTGAGTATTTCCAACATCATGCCGAAATCGTCGCCGCCGGAAGAAGCGTCAATCGTGCGAATGCGAAAATGACGAAAGAGATTCTTATCCGCTTCGCCGCCGATAAACGTCACCATGGAACCCACCGCGTGGGCGCCGTGAATCATCGAGATATCGAAACACTCGATGCGCTGGGGATAATTTTTCAGGCGCAGCTGAGATTGCAGTTCGCGCAACATTTTTTCTCGGGCCTTTTCCTGATCGTGGCGGTCGGCGAAGTTTTGCCGCGCGTTGGCCACCGCCATCTCGACCAAGCGGCGCTTACCGCCGCGCTGGGGACAGAGGATCGTCAGCGCTTTGCCTTTGCGCTCGCCGAGATATTCTTCGCGCGCGGCGCGGTCTTCCAATTCCACCGGCAAGAGAATTTCATCCGGGACAAAGCGCAGCCCTTGATAGAACTGAGTCAACAAGGCGGCGAAAATTTCTTCGTCGGGAAACTCCAAGTCTTCGAATGAATAGGATTGGCTCGCGGTGAGCTTGCCTTGACGCACGAGCAGCACCTGAGCTTCGATGAAGCCGCCTTCACGGTAGAGGCCGAAAATATCCTGATCGCCGCCCCAATGGGCGACCATGCGTTGTTTTTCCAAAGTCGTTTGCACCGCCTGGATCTGATCGCGAATCCGTGCCGCACTTTCGAACTCCAGCGCCGCCGATTTTTCTTGCATGCGCTGTTTGAGCTCCTGCACTAGCTCCTGCTGTTTGCCGTCGATAAACAGCATCGCCTGGCGCACGTTTTCGCGATAAACGTCCTCGGCCACCGGCAGCACGCAAGGCGCCAGGCAGCGTTTGATTTGATACTGCAAGCAAGGGCGGCTGCGGTTACGAAAATTGTGATCGGTGCAGTTGCGCAGCAAAAAATGCTTCTCGATGATGTCGATGGTTTCCCTGGCCGCCAGGGCCGAGGAGAACGGCCCGAAGTAACGGTTGCCATCCTTGACGATCTTGCGCGTGGCGAGAATCCGCGGCCAAGCATGCTGGGTCATGACTTTAATACTCAGATAACTCTTGTCGTCCTTGAGGCGAATGTTGTAGCGCGGCTTGTACTGCTTGATCAGATTGTTTTCGAGGATCAACGCTTCTTTATCATTGCTCGTCACCAGGGTTTCGATGTCGTCGACGCGGCGCACCAGAAACTCGACTTGAGAGCGCTCATCAGAACGGTTGAAATAGGAGCGCACCCGGGTGCGCAAGTCCTTCGCCTTACCGACATAAATCACCTTGCCGGCCTTGTCGCGCATCAAATAGACGCCCGGCTGGCTCGGCAAGGTAACGAGGTTTTCGTTGGTAGGATTCATGGTGACCGAGGACTCGATCGAACCTATCTCAAGCCCGTACGTTCGTGTCAAACCGCAAGCGAGCGGTGGCGGTGTTGAACGCGCTTATTCAACCGCGGATTTCGCCGGCTCAACCAGAAGTCGCCGTTAGTGCCTAGTTTATCCTTAGGCGCCCTTCATCGCCGACGGCGCCGCTCCTGGCATACTTCTTGAGTCATTTCGGTTACGATTCGCCGCCCGCGGCGAACCGGAACAACTCAATTAAGGAGTCGCTTATGTTGGACATAGATCATCTGATGAGTCTTGGCGTTTTCAACCAGCTGATCCCGATTTGGCATGTGTTCTTTTTCATCGCTGGGCTGCTGCCCTTCCTGTTGTTCAACCGCGTCAAAGTCTGTTTATTGATTACCTATCTGTTCACGTTTTATCTCGGATTTATGGTTCAATGGGGCGACTACATCGCCTCCACCGGCTCCATGCAGCCCTTCGTGCTCTACTCCTTCAGTGGTCTAGCCATCGCCGTGTTTTTCGTCGCGACAATTTTCAACGACGCTCCCAAACAGCCCAAGGCGAGCTGGATGACCTATCAAAGAATGCGCCGCGCGTCCGAACCTCCCCGCGATCCGCTCGAAGAAGCGATCACGGTAACGGCAACCTCCAGCGATGGCGGATCTCGGAGCTGAGTAGACGGCAAGCGACAAAGCTAATCCGCCGCGCCGCCATCCAAGGACGAATCGCGCAGCGCAAGTTCCTGCTGTTGCAGTTGATGAATTCGATCGCGCAACTCGGCGGCTCTTTCGAATTCTAATTTCTCCGCCGCCTGCTTCATCTCTTTTTGCAGTTTGCGAATCTGCCGCGGCAAATCTTTTGCGCCGTACTTGGCGGCGCCTTCCGCCGCTAGCGGGACTTCAAAATAGTCGGCGTCGTAAATTTTCACCAGCGGCGAGCCCAGGGCGTGGACAATGGTTTGCGGCGTGATGCCATGCTCGCGGTTGAAATCCGCCTGCAAGCGCCTTCGGCGCTCGGTCTCATCCATCGCCCGGCGCATGGAATCGGTGATCGAGTCGGCGTAGAGAATCACCATGCCGTTGACGTTACGCGCCGCCCGCCCCATGGTTTGAATCAGCGAACGGTCGGAGCGCAGAAAGCCTTCCTTGTCGGCGTCGAGAATCGCCACCAGCGACACCTCGGGCAAATCCAATCCTTCGCGCAGCAAGTTGATGCCCACCAGCACGTCGAATTGGCCCATCCGCAATTGACGAATAATTTCGACTCGCTCGATGGTTTCAATGTCCGAGTGAAGGTAGCGAACTCTCACGTTCAAGTCTTGATAGTATTCGGTCAAATCCTCCGCCATGCGCTTCGTCAAAGTGGTCACCAAGACACGCTCTTTGACTTCCACCCGCTTGCGAATCTCATCGAGCAAGTCATCCACCTGAGTGCGCGCCGGCCGCACGCTGATCGCCGGGTCCATCAAGCCGGTGGGGCGAATCACCTGTTCGGCCACCGCGCCGGCGCTGCTGCCGAGCTCGTACGCCGCCGGCGTCGCCGAAACATAAATCGTTCGCTTCATACTCGCTTCGAACTCGGTGAAATTGAGCGGTCGATTGTCCAGCGCCGAAGGCAAACGAAAGCCGTACTCCACCAAAGTCTCTTTGCGCGAGCGGTCGCCGCGATACATGCCGCCGATCTGCGGCACTGTCACATGGCTTTCATCGATGACCAGAAGAAAGTCGTCGGGGAAATAACTCAGCAGCGTCGGCGGCGGCTCGCCGGGCGCGCGGCCGGTCAAATGACGCGAATAGTTTTCAATCCCCGGACAAAAGCCCATCTCGCCGAGCAATTCCAAATCGTATTGCGTGCGTTGCTCCAAGCGCTGCGCTTCCAAGAGTTTGTGCTGTTCGCGCAACTCCTTCAAGCGATCCCCGAGTTCGGTGCGAATCGCCACCACCGCCTGTTTGAGCCGCTCCCGGCCGGTGACGTAATGGCTCGCCGGATAGATCGTCGCCTTGTCGACCCGCCGCAGCACTTTGCCGCGGATGGCGTCGATCTCGCTGATCGTTTCGATGGTCTCGTCGAAAAATTCTACGCGCAGCGCCGAGCGGTCTTCGTAGGCGGGGAAAATCTCGACCACGTCGCCGCGCACGCGAAAGGTGCCGCGATGAAAGTCGTAATCGCTGCGCTTGTATTGAATATCGACCAGCTTGCGCAGCATTTGATCGCGATTCACCGTCGCGCCCGTTTCGAGATACACCATCAAGTCGAAATACGCATCCGGCGCGCCCAAGCCGTAAATGCACGACACGCTGGCGACGATCAGAGTATCGCGCCGATCGAGCAGCGCCTTGGTCGCCGAATGGCGCAGCTTGTCGATCTCGTCGTTGATCGAAGAATCTTTGGCGATGTAAGTATCGCTCGACGGCAGGTAGGCTTCCGGTTGGTAATAATCGTAGTAGCTGACGAAGTAGCGCACGGCGTTTTCTGGAAACAGCTCGGTGAATTCGTTGTAAAGCTGCGCCGCCAACGTCTTGTTGGGCGCAATGACTAACGTCGGCTTGTTCACCCGCGCGACCACATTGGCCATGGTAAATGTCTTACCCGAGCCGGTGACGCCGAGCAGTACCTGATGGCGCCGGTTCGCCAGAAGCCCTGCCGTCAACTGCTCGATGGCGCGCGGCTGATCGCCTTGGGGTGAGAAATCGGAAACCAGTTTGAACTGGCCTTGGTCGAGATCGCGTAGCATGATGCGTGTAAAAAATTTTATTCTAGCGCGCCTGGCCGGCGTAGAGTTTGTCGATGTAGCCGCTTTTATCGATCTCGCTGAGCAAGCGCGCGTCGATAAACTCCGCCGGCTTGAATTGGCCGAACTTTGGCTGGCTCTCACTCAAGTGATCGAGCACCGCTTGCACGGCGCTCTCCACCGCGAACGGTTTCGCCGGCATCTTGGCGGCGTATTCCCAAGATTCGAGCAAACCATCGGGGTCTTTAGTGCCGAGAAATTTGCTCAGGATGCGGATGGCCTCTTCCTTGCGGGTTTTGAATAGATGCACGCCGCGAATAATCGCCCGCAGCGCCCGCGTCACCAGTTGGGGATTTTTCTGCATCAGCGAACGGCGCGCCGTGATCGTCGAGCCTTGGTATTCCAATTTCAAATCGGTGAGATCGACCATCAAGTTCATGCCCGCCTTGCGCGCGAATAGCGTCCCCGGCGGCGAAAGAACCGTCGCTGCGACCTTGCCGGTGTTGAGCGCGCTCCACATCACGTCGTTGCTGCCCAAAGACAACATCTTCACATCTTTGTCGGCATCCAAACCGATATGTTTCAAAGCGAAGCGCGCGCTTTTCTCGTAGGCATCGCCCGGCCGTTGGATGCCGACGATCTTGCCGCGTAAATCCTGCGCGCTCTTGATCTCGGGCCGGGCGACGAAGACCATGGTCGCGTAGCGTGAAAACCCGCCGAGCATGACGATATCGCGATTCTGCGCCGACACCGGGATCATCAAGTAGGCCGACATGATCGTCATATCGACTTCGTTGGCGGCCAGCGCCATGGGCGCGATGGAACCGGCGGTGTGAATGATCTCGGCGTTGATTCCCTCTTCTGCGAAGAAGCCCGCCTCTTTCGACACGAACGGCACCGAATGGGCCACTGCCCGGGCGGCGTAGCCGATGCGCAACCGCTCCGGCTTGCTCTGCGCCAAAGCGTTGGCTGAAAAGAGCAATAAAGTGAAAATGGCAATCGCTGAAGCGAATCGCACGCTAAAACCTCCGTTTAATATTTTGCAAGCCGCTTGTTGAAGCATAACAAGACAACCTCAGGGGAGCAACGCGAAATATAGTTATGCTGCGCGAAGTTTTACTAAGTGACGAACGTGAAGAGGGTTTCACCACGGAGAACACAGAGAGCACGGAGGTTAGAAACGAATTTTCTCCGTGTCCTCCGTGCTCTCCGTGGTGAATAATCCTTTTCCGATTAACTAAATCGCTAGCGCGCTTTAATCTTCCAAGCGCGCGCCAGCCATTCCGGACTGACCGTGACCATGCGGCCGGGTTGGCTGAACATGACTTTGGCAATTTCCGGTGAGATTTCTTTGCCGAACAAACAGAGTTCGCTGCCTTTGCGGCCGCTGCCGTTGGCCCAAGCGACGAATTCGTCGGGCGTCGGATTGTGACCGAGCTCGGCGGCGCACAAGCGCACGATGAAGCCGAGCATCATCTTCGATTCATCGCTCTTTCGGTTCGCAACCTCAGCCATAGGACGAATTTATATTGAATCGTTTCATGCCTTGCAAGACAATCGCAAGTGAGGGATCTTAAGGGCAACTCAATCCATAAGAGGCAAACATGCTCTACAACGATTTACGCGGCTGGATGCAAAAGGTCGACGAGTTCGGCGAACTCAAAACCGTCGAAGGTTGCGACTGGAAATATGAGATGGGCGCGGTGACGGAAGTTTACGCGCGCAATCCGCCCTACTCGGCAATTCTCTTCGACAAAATCAAAGACTACCCCGCCGGCCATCGCGTGCTGGTCGGCGTCCATCATCAATCGCTCAAGCGCCAATGCCTGACCACCCATCTGCCCCTCGACTACGATCGCAATCAATTCATACAAGCCTGGCGCAAACGTTTGAACAACCCGACTTATATCGCGCCGCGCGTGGTCGACAGCGGACCGGTGATGGAGAACGTTTACGAAGGCAGCGATATCGATCTCTATAAATTGCCGGTGCCGCACTGGCACGAACAAGACGGCGGCCGCTACATCGGCACGGCGCATCTGGTGATCACCCGCGACATGGACGAAGGCTGGGTCAACATCGGCTGCTACCGCGTCATGGTGCACGATAAAAATACTTTGGCGCTCTACATATCCCCCGGCAAACAAGGGCGCATCATCCGGCAGAAATACTTCGACGCCGGCCGTCCTTGCCCGGTGGCGATCAGCTTCGGTGACGATCCGTTGCTGCTCACCGCCGCGGCGAATAGTTTGCCCTGGGGAAAATCCGAGTACGATTATGCCGGCGGCATTCGCGGCGAAGCGGTCGACGTGATCATAGGCAAACACACCGGATTGCCGACGCCGGCGTTTTCGGAAATCACCATCGAAGGCGAATGTCTGCCCGATCAGCAACGGCGCGAAGGCCCCTACGGCGAATGGACCGGCTACTACGCCAGCGGCGAGCGCACCGAACCGATCATCAAAGTGAAGCGGCTGATGCACAGAACCAACCCGATCCTCACCGGCGCGCCGTCGTCGCGCCCGCCCGGCGGCTCGGACGACAATCTCGTGCGCTCGGCATTTATCTGGGACCACATGGAAAAAGCCGGCGTGCCGGATATCCGCGGCGTCGCTTGTTTTCAAGGACGGTTCTTCACCGCCGTGTCGATCAAGCAACGCTATCCCGGCCACGCCAAGCAAGCCGGCATGATCGCCGCCCAATGCGGCGCCGGCGCTTATCTTGGCCGCTACATCGTCGTGGTCGACGACGACATCGATCCCTACGACATGAACGACGTGCTCTGGGCCATGTGCACGCGCTCCGATCCGGCCAACGACACCGACTTCATCCGCCGCGCCTGGTCCGGCCCCCTCGACCCGGTGATCCCGAAAGATAAAAAAGGCTTCAGCACGCGCGCCGTCATCGACGCGACCCGGCCGTATGAGTGGATGAAAGATTACCCGATGGCGTCGGGATCGAGCGAGGAGATGAAAGCGCTGGCGGTGAAGAAATACGGAAAGTTCTTTGCGTAACAGAACAAATTTCACCACTAAGGACACGACGCACACGAACACGTAGGGGCAAGGCGTGCCTTGCTCTTCCGATCAAACCCGTCGTGATCTTCGTGGTGAGATTGGCTATAATAAGAACGACTCGCGGATCAAGTGCACCATGTCTGAATCGTCGAACCTTCTAATGTTAGAGTTTCTTCACTGGGTCGCTGACCGCCGGCGCACCTACGACGAAGCGATGGAGGCGTGGCAGAGTCACTGCCCGCGGCAGACGATTTGGGAAGACGCGATGATCGATGGCCTGATTCAAATTGACAGAAACGAGGGCGTTCACAATCCCGAAATCGCCCTCACCCATCTTGGCAAAGCGCTCCTTAACGGCAACAACGGTCGACACTGATGCCCCCATCCAACATCCTCTTCGGCGCCACCTCGATCCTCGGCTACAGCATCGCCCAATTGTATCCCGATACGGTTTTGCCGTTTGTCACGCGGGCCAACCGGGCGAAAGCGATTCGCCGGTGGCCGGTGTTGAATCTCGAAGATCCGGCGTGGCCGAAAGCGGTGTTCGAAAAATATCATCCGGAGCTGCTGCTCCAGTGCCATGCGGTGTGCGACGTGCCGCGCTGCGAAGTCGCGCCCGAGTGGGCACGCGAAATTAACATCGTTTACTTGCAGCGGGTGATCGACGCGCTGCCGGAGAAAACTAGACTGGTCTATGTCTCCTCCGATCATGTCTTCGGCGGCGATGGGATTTATGACGAAGACTCGCCGCCCTGTCCCATCAGCGTTTACGGCCGCACCCGTGTGGAAGCGGAAGAGATGATCTTGCAACGCGCCGGCTCCCTAGTGATTCGCGTTGGTTTGCCCATCGGTCCGTCGCCCAACGGCCGCACCGGCCACTGGGATTGGCTGCGCTATCGCATGGCGCGTAATCTGCCGGTTACCATCGTCTACGACGAATTTCGCTCGGTGGTGTGGGCCGACGATCTCGCCGCCCGGGTCATGCGCTTGGCGCAGAGCGCCGCCACCGGCGTGCGCCACGTCACCGCTACCCGCGCCGTGTCGCGCGTCGAGTTGGCCGATCATCTGCTCGCCCTGTTCGGTGAAAATGGCAGTTACAAAAGCGAGAGTCACTACGATCGTTCGGCGCCGCACTTAGGCCGTGTCGAACTGGCAAGCATTTACACCGATGACATGTCGCGTCCGTTGACCAGCGTGCTCGACAGCCAGGCGAGATATTGCGAGGAATTCGCCATGATGGAGCAACCGTCGAACTGACTGAGTGAGCGCCATGACTGTCGCCAAAGATGACGAACATTTTCTCTGCTTGCGGGCGTCGCCCGGCAAGATGGATCAGCTCTGGTCCCAAGGCTGGCGTCACTTCGGTATCATCTTCGTGCGCTACCGCACGTCCACCCACTCGGAAAAATTATTTAACGTCTTGCCCTTGCGCATCGATCTGGCGCGCTTCGCCTTGAGCCGCAGCCAGAAACGCGTGCTGGCAAAAAATCTCGACACCGACGTGGTGCTGCGGCCGTCTTTCATCGACGAAGAAAAGTCTGCGCTTTTCGAAAAGCACCGCGTGCGCTTTAACGAGAACGTGCCGACCTCGCTGTTCAACTTTCTCTCGCCCAATCCCGCCAAAGCTCCCTGTGCCAATCTGGAACTCTGCATTTACCAAGACAGCCAGCTGCTCGGCGTCACCTTTCTCGACATCGGCGAAAACGCAACTTCCGCGGTTTACGCGATCTTCGATCCGGCCCAAGCGAAAAGAAGCCTGGGCATTTTGATGATGCTCCATTCGATCCGCCTATCGCGCACCCAGGGCCGGCGTTACTATTATCCAGGCTACGCCTACCGCGAGCCGTTCACCTACGATTACAAGAAAAAATTCTCCGGCTTGGAATACTTGGATTGGGACGCAGGCTGGAAAATATATCCCGCCGATGCGGAAGGAGCTGAGCCATGAACGAAAAAGAAAAGAAGGCACGCGCCCTGGGGATCAATCATGTCGTGCTCGAAGTCGACGACTTGGACATAGCGTTGGAGTTCTACGGCGCGCTGTTCGAATTTGAATTGCGCGGCAAGAGCGAACACAACGCCTTCATCGATCTCGGCGACCAATTTATTCAACTGACGCTCGGCAGAACTCAGGTCGCCGACACCAAGCGCCACTTCGGTTTCGTCGTCGACGATCGCGACGCGGTCAAGCGCGCCATGGAGCGGCTCGGCGTCAAAAGCGTTAATGACCGCATGAACATCCTCGACCCATGGGGCAATCGCATCGAAATCGTTTCCTACGACGATGTTCAGTTCACCAAGGCAGCGAACATTCTCAAGGGCATGGGCGTCGGCGCGCTGGCGAAAACCGCCAACGCCATCGACGAGCTTAAAAAGAAAGGCATGGCGCCTGAGTAGTGCAATCAAAGTCTGCTACGCGAATTCACACTGCAACCGCGATTATCCATTGGGGTGAGATCACAACGCCACTGGGGCCGCTGTTCGCCGCCGTCAGCGCCGCCGGGGTTTGCGCGATAGAATTCGGCCGACGCCAACCGGTATTTTCCACGCTCAAAAAGAACGGCGCGAACTTTGAGAAAAATTCCGCCGCGCTGGCTTCAGTGATGGCGCAGCTGCGCGAATACTTCGCCGGCAAACGAAGTCGTTTCGATCTGCCGATCGATCTTTCATCGCTCACACCGTTCCAGCGCCAGGTCTTGGCGGTCACGCAAAAAATTCCCGCGGGACAAACTTGGAGCTACCAACAAGTCGCAAAAAATATGGCGCGGCCGAAATCGAGCCGGCCCGTGGGCCAAGCGTTGGGGCACAATCCGATCCCGATCATCATTCCCTGCCACCGCGTCGTCGCTAGCGACGGCACTCTCGGCGGCTACAGCGGCGGATCGGGACTGAAAGCCAAGCGCTGGTTGTTGCAACACGAAGGCGCGCTTTAGTGAGTCGAATCGTCAGCGTCCCGGCGAAAGCCAATGCGACACCGACGATGATTTGGACCGCCCTCGGCGCGGTCTATATCATTTGGGGTTCGACCTATCTCGCCATCCGCTTCGCCGTCGCGACTATGCCGCCGTTTTTATCGGCGGCGGCGCGCTTCGTCATTTCTGGCGCATTTCTCTATTTTTGGCGCCGCGCCGCCGGCGATCCGCAACCGACGCGGATCGAATTTCGCAACGCGGTGATCATTGGAGTTTTCTTATTGGTCGGCGGCAACGGCGGCGTGGTCTGGGCCGCGCAATACATTCCATCGAGCTTGTCCGCGTTACTCGTCGCCACCGTGCCGTTGTGGATGCTGCTGTTCGATTTTCTCCGTCCCGGCGGCGAACGGCCGAGCCCGAAAGCCTTCATCGGGCTGCTGATCGGTTTCTGCGGCGCGGCATTGTTGATCGGTTGGAGCACCAGCGGCGCGACGGCCAATAGTTTGCACGGCGCCCTCGCCGTCGTCGTCGCCTCGTTTCTCTGGGCCATCGGTTCGATCTACGGCAAAACATCCAAGCTCCCGGCATCGCCGCTGGTCACCACCGGAATCGAAATGCTCGCCGGCGGCATCGTGCAAATTTTCGTCGCCGCCCTGTTCGGCGAATTCGCCGATTTTAATTTCACCGCGATCACGTCAAAGTCGATGCTCGCACTGCTTTATCTAACACTCATCGGCCCCATCGCCTTCGTCGCCTACGCCTGGCTCCTGCGCAACGCACCGATTCCGCTGGTCGCGACCTATTCCTACGTTAACCCGCTGGTGGCGATAATTCTCGGCTACTTTCTTGGCAAGGAAATTCTTACAACGCGAATCCTGCTGGCAGCTGGATTGATCATTGGTTCCGTGGTGCTGGTCAGCGCGCGCAAGGAACGCTAGCGAATTTCAAATTCCAGATTACAGATTCCAAATTTTCTGATAAGGGATTCTTGTAGTTCAATGAAATACCAGCGATTCGAAGATTTGCCGGTTTGGAAAGACAGCGCGGAACTCTCGCGATTGATGTTTGAATTGACGAGTCATGAGCTATTTCGTACGCACTATGGGCTGCGTGATCAGCTGGAACGCGCCGCCCTTTCGATCTCAAACAATATCGCAGAAGGATTCGAACGTGGAACCAACAACGAGTTACTCGCCTTCCTGTACATTGCCCGTGGGTCAGCTCGCGAAGTTCGGTCGATGCTTCGGATACTAGAGTCTTGGGAGAAATTTGCCGAAAAGAAATCGCAAATCACGGAACTGAGGAATAAAACCGAATCGATATCCCGACAGCTTCATGGCTGGATAGCGCAGCTAAAACGATCGGGTTATAGCGCCCAAAGACATCTCAACGTCGTCAAGCCGCCCAAACAATCGCAGCAAAAATCAACCAAAGAATCGTAATCCGAAGCATTATTAATCTGGAATTTGGAATCTGTAATCTGGAATTGGAGGCCCTCATGCCGATAAAACTTTATCACGATGTCCCGTCAACCAACTCCGACCGCGTAAAAATCGCTCTCGCCGAAAAAGGCCTCGCCTGGGAGGGAGTTTGGATCAAACTCGCCAAGCGCGAGCAGAAAAGTCCCGAACATCTCGCGCGCAATCCCCACGGCAAGATTCCCGTGATTGAAGATGACGGCAAGATTCTCTTCGAGTCCTGCATCATCAACGAGTATCTCGATGAGAAATATCCCAACCCGCCGCTCCAGCCGAAAGACCCCTATCTGCGCGCCCGCGGGAGAATTCTCGTCGACTACTTTTTGAACTATCTGCACGATCCCTACTGGGCACTGCGCGGCGAGATGATCAAGAAGAATGAAGCGGAGCGCGATCAGAAAACAATCGCCGAGACGCGCACAGAAGTCACCGACCGGTTGCAATATTTGGAAGTAGCGTTGGGCGCCCAGCCGTTTTTCCTGGGCGACTACAGTCTCACCGACATCGCCATGGTGCCGCGCTTCCCGCGCCTTGAACAGTACGGCGTGCTGCCAAGCGCCGCGCTGCCAAAACTGACAGCTTGGTTCGAGCGCATGAAACAACGGCCGGCGGTGCAAGCGGTGCTGTGATGGTTTATACACTTGTGTTGGATCGCGTCGCAGCCGCGTCAACAACCTCGCCGATAGAATATGATCGAAAAAAGATTGAGAGCCGGCTGGAATAACCTGCCAATCGTTAGGGAGATAAGCCGCCACCCCGGTCGGCTTTTGCCGGAACACTTATCGTGTCGTGGCAACGTCAATATGTCATGTTAACAGCAACGCGATTATGTCAGGGTAGTGCGTTGGGTTGAGGTCGTAAGTTAGAAACCTGGCCATAGCGGAACCCCACCTTGTTGGAGTTGGTTCGATATAGGCCAAGTGTGTGCGT